>JBIIRF010000115.1:0-6802 GCA_044341715.1 Bacteroidia bacterium
ATCAGTGAACTCCACCGATGTCAGCCGGGTTTTACGATTGATGTCTTAGTACGCAAAGGAAACGAATCCTTACTTGAAAATTTCCCAGGTATCCGCAATGTTCTGGTTTGGGATAAACGGAATTCAAAAACAAAGCAATTACTATCCACTCTTTTCAAAATACGAAAGGAACAGTATGACATTGTCATCAACTTACAGCGATTTGCGTCAACGGGACTACTCACCGCATTTAGTTCAGCCAGAATAAAAATCGGGTTTGATAAAAATCCGTTTGCCTTTGCATTTTCCAAAGCGATACCACACGAGATCGGAGAAGACAATTACCGGCACGAAACACAGCGCAATCTGGAGCTTGTAGCCGACTATGGTGTAAACCTAAGCGCCAAGCCGGTTTTATTTCCATCAGCAACAGATTTCGAAAAAGTAAAGCCTTGCACCAACCAGCAATACTTCTGCATTGCCCCTACTTCTGTATGGTACACTAAGCAAGTTCCTGCAGCAAACTGGAATGCCTTTATTCTGCAGTTACATGCGCGATACCCTCAATCGACCATTTACTTACTGGGTGGTCCGGGAGACAATACAGCCTGCGACGAAATTCTTCAATCATCATTAGGAGCTAAAGTAGTCAATCTGGCAGGAGCTTTAAGTTTTCTTCAGACGGCAGCACTCATGAAAACAGCCGCCATGAACTTTGTCAACGATTCAGCTCCTTTACACATCTGCTCATCCATGGATGCACCTGTCACTGCATTTTTCTGTAGTACTGTCCCGGCATTTGGATTCGGCCCTCTATCCATACAACAAACCATAATCGAAGTAAAAGGGCTTAGTTGCCGTCCCTGCGGATTACATGGATACAAATCCTGCCCACAAGGCCATTTCAAATGCGCCCATGAACTCGATATGACCTCCGCCATTCCTGATTGCTAAGATGGAAAAAACAAGAATCATTCAACAACTCGGACTACTGCCTCATCCAGAAGGAGGATATTATGTAGAAACGTATCGATCCACCGAGAAAGTAAATACTTTACGGGGAGAACGAACAGCAGGAACGTTGATTTACTTCTTACTTGAATCAGAAAATTTCTCTGCCTTTCACCGACTGCAAAGCGATGAAGCCTGGTATTTTCACGCTGGAACCACCTCTGTAGTACACATTATTCATCCCGACGGACAATTAGAAGAAAAGAGAATTGGTCCTTCAGGTCCACCAACCGAACAATGGCAGGTAATGATTCCCGCAGGGAGTTGGTTTGCCGCCGAAGTACTCCAGCCGGATTCTTTTTTACTCGTCAGTTGCAGTGTATCACCCGGCTTTGAATTCAGTGAATTTGAACTTGCATTCCGCGACCAACTCATCGAACAATTTCCCCAACACGGGTCCCTCATACACCGACTTTGTCGCCAATAGGGCAAAGATGACTTTCATCAGAGAAAATACAACACATCTCAACTTTTAACGAGAGAAATAGTTGTACCTTTGAAAAAAGATCTACAACATGGAAAAGAAATCCCCTCTGATTCTTTCATTCATTATCGGAGCTGCTGTTGGTGCTGCTGTAGGATATTTACTCGCCAGCGGAAAAGGTGAAGAGATTCTTAGTGATTTAAAGGACTCTGCCGGCAAAATGAAAGACGAACTCGACAAACAAGTTGATAAAGGAAAAGAGTTTATTAACGATTTAAAATCAATGGCAGACGAACAAGCATGAGTGAGCAACAGGATCCTTCATTTGGTAGCTTTGCCCGTGAATTACGAGCAGACATAGCAGCCTATGTGGACGCACGTGTTGAATACACAAAGCTGGTTGCCTATGAAAAGGTAGCCCGATTAACTGCCTCTGCCACTACTGTAGTCTTACTCGGGGCACTTGCCTTTTTCACCTTTTTCTTTTTATCGATAACTCTTGCGTTATTCCTCGGAGAAATTCTTCACAATCAAGTAGCAGGATATGCAATAGTAACTGGAATTGATTTGCTCGCAGTACTTGTAATACTCTGGAGAAAGAACCTTATTGAAGAAGGTATCACTCAGAAAATTGTAGACCAGCTTCTCAAAGAGCACGACAAAGCCGAAGAAGAACAATCCCAAAAAGATGAAACCACTCGATAGACTTCGTGCAGAGCAATCCAGGGCCAAAGCTGAAATGAAAATCAGAGAGACCAGAATATCTGAAAAACTGGACTACCTCGAAGATAATTTTGGAAAGATGGCCATCCATTCTGTTCTGCCTTTTAGCAGCGAACAAATTCAGAAAGCCGGAAACATTTTAAACCCGGTCAATAATTTCATTGAAAAGCTGATTCCATCTTCCATATCAGATGAAAAACGGGAAAAATACAAGTCGATTATAAAAACAGTAGAAATGGCTGCTGCCGGACTTGCCTATAAGTACATCCGGAAGTTCTTCTAAAGGATAAATCCTGGAACATTTACTGTTTCACCCATATTTTTAGTCTGAAAAAGCACATCAAAGTAAATTTATAGTACTAATAATCAATTATTTAAATAATAATCATCAAACACTTGTTGTGACATCTATTGTAAATACATTATTTTTGTTTCACTAAATATCAGAACTATGAAAAAAACACTATTTACCTTGTTATTCTCCGCAGCTGTTTGGGGAGCAAATGCACAAACTACATGGAACCTTGATAACTCACATACCAATGTGAAGTTTTCTGTAACACACATGGTAGTATCAGAAGTGGAAGGATATTTCAAAACCTACACTGGAAAAGTAGTAACTAACTCTGCTGACTTTAACGGCGCTAACATTGATTTCAGCGTAGATGTAAACAGTATCAACACTGACAATACTGACCGTGACAAGCATTTGATGAGTGATGATTTCTTCAATGCGGAGAAATATCCAAAAATGACTTTCAAGAGTACCTCTTTCAAAAAAATCAGCGGTAACAAATACGAATTAGTTGGTGACCTCACCATTCGTGATGTGACCAAGAAAGTAACTTTCGAAGTAACATTTGGCGGAATTGCAAAAGATCCTTGGGGCAACACTAAAGCTGGATTCAAAGCAAAAGGCAAAATCAACCGTAAAGACTATAAGTTAATGTGGAATGTATTAACTGAAGCAGGTGGAATGGTAGTTAGCGATGAAGTTGAAATCGTTATCAACCTTGAACTCGCTCAGGCAAAGTAATAACACCCAAACCCAAAAAGGCTGTCCGGAATCACCGAGACGGCCTTTTTTACTTTCAGCCCTACTGAAGAACTGATTTTTGGTAGTAATTGAGCAATTTATTCAATATTGGACTATCTTTGAATCATGAGTCCGTTAATCACCGAAGAGCTGAATCAAAAGCAGTTCAGAAATCCTCACCAGCAGGCGCAGCTCAACATCATTTACACCTCCGGCTGGTTACAGAATCAGCATATGTTGATTTTCAAAAAATACGGCTTAAGTCATCAGCAATACAATGTACTTCGGATTTTACGCGGAGCTTTACCTGAAGCACTTAGTCTGGGCTCAATTAAAGCCCGCATGTTAGACCGCATGAGTGACACCAGTCGAATTGTAGAACGATTACGGAAATCCGGACTATTAAAGAGAGCCATTAACACTACTGACAGACGGGTAGCTAAGATCACTATTTCATCAAAAGGCCTTGAATTGCTCGAAAGTATGGCAGCAGAAGAATCAAATCTGGATGCCATTTCAAAGGCACTATCAGAAGATGAGCTACAACAATTGAGCAACTTGCTTGACAAACTCCGTCATCAATAATCATCGGAATCCTCCCTGGAATTTATGGAAACACCATTAGAGGAGGGCATAACCCGAAAACCAGGCTGGCCAATTGTAGTAGGTCCACTCTTATTTCTAATTTCCTTCTTTCTCCCCTCACCGGATAGCTTTTATCCGCTAATACCGTTAATGATTGGGCTCACTATATGGATTGCACTCTGGTGGCTAACGGAAGCAGTACATATAGCAGTAACCTCCTTTCTTCCTTTTATATTTATACCTGCCTGTGGCATTGCGGATATTAAAGTTGTATCAGCCCAATACATGGATCCGATACTATTTCTTTTTCTCGGCGGTTTTCTCCTCAGCTTTGCCATTGAAAAGTGGGGATTGCATCGTCGCTTAGCTTTATTCATACTATCATCTACCGGACACTCGGCTGGAAATATACTCATAGGAGTAATGCTCACTGCATTTATCATATCCATGTGGATTTCCAATACTGCCACAGTTATGATGCTCATCTCTGCAGTGCTCGCCGTCATTTACCAGCTAAACCATCATCTCAAAAACAAAGAACATCACCGTATAATCGGATCTGCCTTATTAATCGGACTTGCCTATTCAGCCAATATTGGTGGTATGTCAACATTGGTTGGAACACCCACCAACATGATTTTCTACCGTTCATACAGCGAACATTTTGGTACTTCATATCCAATCACCTTCACCGGTTGGATGGCTTTTGCTTTGCCGGTTGCTGTTTTACTATTGATTACCACATGGATTGTACTTCGATTCACTTTACTGAAAAAATTAGCAGCGATTCCATTTGACAAAGAAGTTTTCAAGACACAACGCAAACAACTTGGCAACTGGAATAAAGACGAACGACTCACTTTTTTAATTTTCCTGCTCACCGTAATATTATGGTTCACCCGTGCAGATTTTGAATTAGGCAGTGTAACGCTTCGCGGATGGTCATCCTTATTCCCCTACCCTACACAGATCACTGACGGGACAGTAGCCATGTTTATGGCACTATTGCTCTTTGTAATTCCATCTTCAACAGAAAAGGGTCGCAGTTTATTAACGTGGACAGAAGCATCAAAAATACCCTATGAAATCATTCTGTTATTCGGCAGCGGATTTGCATTGGCCAAAGGCTTTGAAACTTCCGGACTAAGCAATTGGCTGGCCCAACAGTTACATGCATTAAAGGGAGTTCACCCATTCCTTATCATCGTTACGATTGGAATTATAGTCACCCTGATCAGTGAATTTGCTTCGAACGTTGCAAGCATCCAACTCGTAATGCCGGTTCTTATTTCACTTCATGCGGTAGTCGGGCAACATCCGGCATTGTTACTTGTCACCGCAGCGTTGGCAGCTTCATTAGGATTTATGTTACCGGTTGCCACAGCACCCAACACCATTGTATTCTCCAGCGGTCATATTAAAGTCAGGGAAATGGCTAAGGCCGGACTAATAATTGACATTGCAGGAATACTGATCATTTCGATTTACCTGTACTTCTTTTTCTAAAAGTAAATCCAGCTCCGTTTAAAAAGTCAGATTTTCTTACATTGCCTGATATTGCATCAACCGAAGGTCTAAACCCGACGTTCAATAAGCATATTTGAATTAACTAATGATGCTTGAAACGTGTAGAAAGATCGTACTTGCCCTGCTTTTAATTGCGGGGGTTACTCCATTATCCGCTCAGCAATGTATAGAGTGTGGTGATGGGTCATCAGGAAGCTTTAATGCTACCCAGGACACCATTTTAACAGGCGGCATCTATTATTTTGAAGAATTCATCATTCCACAAAATGTAAAAGTGCTGATTCGTGGACAAAATCCTCTGATCATCTATTGCAAGGGATTCATCAATATTCAAGGTATTCTTGATGCAAGTGGTGAAAATGGCGGAGATGGCCTCCTAAACCTTACAGGTGGAAAAGGCTATGCCGGAGGCTCTAATGGTGCCGATGGAGTTTACACCACCCAACCGATTCAATCCGGGAATTCAGGGTTTGGTCCCGGAGGTGGCATTGGAGGACTAAACAGCGGAGGAAGCGGAGCAGGTTATGGTTCCAACGGTATAGGATGTTCAATAAACGGAGGATTACCTTATGGTGATGCTCAGCTTACGAATCAGTATGGTGGCAGTGGCGGCGGCAGTGGGTCGGCTACATCAGGTTGTGGTTCAGGAGCCGGTGGTGCAGGAGGTGGTTTTATACATCTGAACAGTTGTGCCGGGATCATTATTAGTGAAAACGGAGCCATCCTTTCCAACGGTGGCGACGGAGGAAGTGGTCAGTACTGCAGCACAGGAGGCGGAGGTGGATCAGGAGGATCAATTCGGATAAGTTCACGATTCATCGATTTAAAAGGACGCATAAGTGCATTGGGAGGATTCGGAGGCAATTCATTGAATTCAATTCCATGCTCAAATGGCGCTAATGGATCAGAAGGAAGAATACGAATTGACTACCACGATTTATACAACGACGGAATTATTCTACCGGTCCCGTTTACCAAGTCACTATTCAATGCCGGAATCAGAAGAGTTGTTGATACCAAATGTTATAACACATCCTCCGGTTTTATAAAAGCCAGAGCGAGTGGTGGAGATAAACCTTATACCTATTTATGGTCAACAGGAAGTACTAATGAAGAAATCACAAACCTTCTTCCGGGCTTTTATACTGTAACCATATCCGATGCAAATGGTTGTTCAGTTGTTCAACAGGCTGAAGTAAATCAACCATCACAAATTCAATCAGAAATCACCACCTACCCTCCTACCTGTTCACAGTCAGGAGATGCAGTAGTATTAGCCAATACAACCGGTGGAAATCCATTCCCCTATAAAAAATCACTGACAACTACACTTTGGTCTAATACCTCGTGCAACGGACTCATGTTTGATTTTCAGGTTGACATTACTGCCAAACTAAACTATTTGACTTTGCAGCTACCAGATACAGGTCTGCAACAGATCAGTGTGTATTTCAAAACCGGAACAATGGTACAGCATGAATTCAATCCCACTGACTGGCAATTGATCTCTTCAACAG
>JBIIRF010000116.1:0-6782 GCA_044341715.1 Bacteroidia bacterium
AAAAATTAACGCCCCGGTTGAAAATTTATTTTATACACCAAACACGACTCCACTCCTTCGTCAATGGGAGAAAAACGCCGTTATTCATGGCGGCGGATACAATCATCGATTCGGGCTGTTTGATATGATTCTTATAAAAGACAATCACGTTGATGGCGCGGGAGGAATACGCGAAGCATTAGAAGGTGCAAAGAACTATTTGCAGAAAAACCAACTCGACCTTCAAATTGAAATTGAAACTCGGAATTTACAGGAAGTACAGCAAGTACTGAATTGTGGAATTGCCCACCGAATTATGTTCGATAATTTCAGTCCGGCACTTGTTGCAGAAGCCGTTCAGTTAGTCAACAAAAAACTGGAGACTGAAGCCTCAGGAGGAATAAACCTCACTAATATCCGAGAATATGCAGAAGCGGGTGTTGATTATATTTCAGTTGGAGCGCTTACACATTCTGTAAAAAGCCTTGATCTTAGTTTAAAAATCAGAAAATGAGTCAAAGTAAACTTGTGCGGTTTATTTTTGATAACTGGCCAGTAAAACCAATTATTACCTTTTCAAAACACCTTCGCCTACCCGGATTTGAAGGTTTGCCACTTTACGATGTAGGCGACTTTTTCATAAAGCGATTAAACGAAGGAGAGCTTCAGACACGCGCCCGAGCCATTGCATTCAGTTTCTTTCTGGCATTCTTCCCTACCATCATTTTCATCTTCACCTTAATCCCCTACATTCCGATTCAATCGTTCCCGGATAAACTACTACTACTCATCTCCGATTTTCTTCCTTCAAGTACTTACGAAGCAGCAAGAGAAACGATAGAAGACATCCTCCTACACCAGCGGGGAGGACTTTTATCTTTTGGTTTTTTCTTTGCCCTGTTTGTATCAGCCGATGGAGTTATGGCACTTATGACGTGGTTTAATAAAAGCTACCATGGAAAAGAACAAAGGTCAGCATGGCGATTCCGATTAATGGCTATTGGATTAACCATTACGCTGGCACTACTTGTATTTCTGGCTATAGGATTGATTGTAACAACAGAAATTATTTATTACTACCTGCAGGAGAAACAGATTCTTGTCAATTTCATGCAACTGGCACTTCTTTCAGCAGGCAAATGGTTGATCTTACTACTGCTTTGCTTCTCTGCAATCTCCCTACTCTATTATTATGGACCATCGAAACACGAAAAATTACGATTCATCTCCGCCGGTTCATCACTTGCAACTTTATTGATCGTACTTACCTCACTCGGATTTAATTATTTCATTACCAACTTCGGCCAATACAATAAAGTTTACGGCTCCATTGGAACACTAATTATCATCCTGGTTTGGCTTTATATTAACTCATTGGTACTATTGGTGGGATACGAACTAAATGTATCGATAAGAAAGGCCAGAAAAATTACTTCTCTTCCCATTCAGTAATATTTCCGGGAACACGATCAACCTCTTCCCAGTTCCCGAGTTTATTGAGTCTTTCAATTACAAAATACTCAACACCGGAATCCCATTGTACGTACTGAGTCCATTTTAGCATATACCCGGTACCATACTCGATTTTCTGCAGGAGAATAGAAGAACCGGGAACGCCCTCGGTGGTAGTTACATTGCAAATATTCTGGACAAATATTTTATAGTAATACTCCTGGTCATCCACTTCCACATTCAAATCGGAATAATCTAACACCAGGTTCGGCACAGAGGCCACGAGCTGATAATTCACCTGATCAGTAGAACGATAGATATCATAACGATCGACCATGTCAGGTAAAATCGCCGGAGCAGCCCACTCAATCAATACATATTCATCATCAACAACAGTAGCACGGGTTACATCCACCATTTGGCTGGCGATATCGCTGGTTGGCGTAGCAGCTGATTCATTACTATTGGAAGAATAAACTGAATTACCACAAATAGCAGTTGCAGTAATCCGATAAATGTATTCCATCGGACAAACGGCCGATGAATCTATGAATGAATGTACAGAAGAATCCAGTGTTGCCACTAAGCCAAAAGCTCCATTATTATTATCCATTCGGTAAATTTCATATCCTGAAATATCACAACCCTGGTATGGTGTCCAAGACAAATCAACTTGTTGATGACCTGCAGTTGCCGACAATAAAATGGTTTCATGCGCCTTCAACGACAATAGGTCTGGACGTTTGCCACACTTATCTACAGTTTGAATTTTATAGGCGTATGTTGAGGAATTCACAGCAACCGCGGCATCAGAGTAGAAAGGAATATTATTATTTACACCTGTTGTAGGCTGGAACACCTGAGCAACACTATCAAATTGAGATGTCAGATTATTATAACGATAAACCACATAATAATCGAGATCGCGAACTGTTGTTAGCTCCCATTCAACCAACACATCCGTTGAATTAACAGTAACATGATACAATGGTGTAACAGGAGGTGGAGCAGGATCAAAAATATCTATGTAATCAACCTTTGAAATCGTGTCTGAACAACCACCATCATTTGTAACAATCAAAGTAACTGTATAAACTCCGGGTTGTGTATAGGAATACTGCGGATTTTGAACTGCAGAATAATCTCCATTCCCAAAATCCCAATTAAATGTAGCGTTTGATAAATTCTGCGAATAATCAGTAAACTGAATCTGCACCGGATTACATCCCTCTTGAATATCAGAGGCAAAGTCCACCACAGGTTGTTCGTTTACAAATATGGTATCCGGGAAAGTCACGGAATCCACACACCCTTCATTATTATAGGCAACAAGGGTAATCAGATAACTACCGGCTGATGTATAAGTATGCTGTGGCGAATTTCCATACAATACAGTCCCATCACCCATTAACCAAACCAGACTATCGGCAACAGTACCTGCATCCACGATATTAACGAGAAGAGGAGCGCATCCGGCCACTGCATCAGGATAGAATGAAACTACAGGACTAGCACCCACCTGAATTGTCTGCGGATAAGTATATATCGACGAACAACCACTGGAATCATAAGCAAAAAGCGAAACTGTATAGTTCCCCGGATCATTAAATGTATGCGAAGGATTCAATACAGTATCCTTAATACCATCACCAAAATTCCATTCATAAGTGAAACCACCAACAGTAGTATTCTGGAAGGAAACTGCCAATGGAGCACATCCGGATGTTGAAGAAACGGTAAAATCAGGAATAGCACCACGAACAACTACCATGCTATCAATCTTGAAGCTATCCAGACATCCAAACTTATTCTCAACTACCAACGAGACCGTATAAACACCGGGCATAGTATAAATCAGCGAAGGAAACTGATTTCCGGAAACGCTTCCATTTCCAAAATCCCATTCCCAAATCATAGCATTAGAGCTCAGATCATCGAAATCAATCAAAAGTGGAGAACAACCTACCAGACTATCCGCAATAAAGCCTGCAGATGGAGTATTAACTTCCACCAATGAATCTAACAATAAAGTATCAGTACAACCGGAAGCAGAAGTTGCAATCAGGGAAACATCATAAAATCCATCCGCCAAATAAGAATGAGAAGGGAATTGACCGGATGACGTTTGACCATCACCAAATGACCAAAAACAACTGATGGAATTCTCGGATGAATCAGAAAAAACAGTAGCAAAAGGAGCACAACCTCCCACGTCACTCACAGAAAATTTCGCCTCAGTTAATTCAGGAGCTGCAAGAGATTTTGTTTTAACACAACCATATAAATCCCAAACTGTAAGTGTAATTGAATCTGTTGGGTTAACCTGATAAATATGAACCGGATTCTGCAAAGACGAAGTATCGCCATCACCAAAATCCCAGAACCAGCTTACAGCATCATGACTGCCATCTGTAAAAGTTCCTGTAGAAGGCACACATTCGGAATCTGTTGTATAAGTAAAATCTACCTCCAGCTGAGCTCCATAAACTGCATTCTGAACAAACATTGTATCACTACAAATATTATTCTTAGCAATGAGCATAACGCCATAGTATCCGTTATAATTTGGCAAATAGAAACCGTGTTGTGGTGGAGTAAAGAGAACAGAAGATGTTCCATCACCAAAATCCCAATACCAGGAAGTACTACCAGTTGATAAGTTTGTAAGATCACCAACAACGGTCCCGTTTTGACAATTTGAAAGAGTAGTAACCAACGAGAAATTGGCAACAGGATCAAAAACCTCAACATTATTCGCCATTGTAAAGGTTTGAACACACCCATTTATATCCGTTACATCCAATGAAATGGCATAAACACCACTATCACTATAAGCATGACCCGGATTTTTATCAGATGATGTATTTCCATCTCCGAAATCCCACAAATATTGCGCAAAATTCAGGTTGCCGGTATTAAATGTAATAGAATCACCGGCACAGGTCCTTCGCGAACTAACAGACAACGGACTTGTAGCATTTACAGCAAATGATTTTGCAACAAATGAAGAGCAATTGAATGTATCAGTCACGTTCAGACTAATCATATAGCTGCTATTGACATTCGGATATGTAAATGATGCCGCAGGCAAGGTAGATGTAGTACCATTACCGAAATTCCAGAGATAATTTAACGCAGGAACATTAATGCTCACATCGACTTGAACACCTCCGCATAGATTTGTTGCAAGAATATCAAAATCAGAAACAGGCTTTACTACAAAAAACGTATCACTATATGTAAATGTATCAACTACACCCAACATAGTTGTCAGATATAAAGTCGCTACAAAAGATCCGCTCTCCAAATACGAATGTTCAGGCGACGGCAACGAAGAAGTATCACCATCTCCGAAATCCCATAACCACGCTAAAGCATTCGGATCGGGATTCGAGAAATTTACTGTATATGGAGCGCAATGGTATTCTCGAGGAGCAGGAGTTGGAACACCTCCGCCTAACCCACCACCTGAACCTGTGGAAGCCCCAAATGAAATCGGAGGATAATCGTATGTAAAAGTGCAACTATCATTTCCTACAGTCAGGCTTATATGATAAGGACCGGGAACTGTATAGACATGCAATGGATTCTGAAGAGTTGAAGTAGTTCCATCACCAAAATCCCAAAGCCACCATGTAGCATTTTGAGAATTTGCGTAGAACTGAACATCCAATGGCATAGTTGTATCTGTACAAACAGCACTGGCATTTGCACCAATTCCATTAATTACAACACTATTGTTTGCCTGCAGAGTAGTAGAACAACCGGCAGGAGTAGTAACTACCAATGTCACATTATAGGTTCCCGGACCAGGGTAAATATGACTTGGATTTTGAACAGTTGAACTTCCACCATCACCAAAACTCCATTGCCAACCCACCGTATTTAAAGAAGTATCAGTAAAAAATACTTCATACGGAGGACAAGGAGAAACAGTATATGTGAAACCCGGATAACCTCCATCAATAATAAAAGTTTGGAAATTAGAAATATGTTGCTCACATCCACCATTTGGCATCCAGGTTGTTAACTGAACAACATAAGTTCCCGGCTCCTGATAAATGTGATAAGGGTTTGAAAGAGTTGACGTGGTACCATCACCGAAATCCCAAAGGAAGGAAGCTGCACCTGAAGCATCTGAGAAATTAACTGAATATGGAGCACATCCAGTAATAGTTGGAGGAGCCTGATAATTAACAACAGGCACTGCTACTGTAATTTTATTTGGAACAACCAATGTATCAGAACAACCTGTAGCATCCGTTGCAATCAATGTAACTGTATAAACACCCGCAGTAGTATATACATGAGTAGGATGTGTTGCGGTAGAACTATTTCCATCACCGAACAACCATAAAAATGATGTTGCGGTTGTAGAAGCATTGGAGAAATTAACTGTCAAGGGCGGACATCCAGAATTCAGATCCGTAGAGAATGATGCACTCGGAGATCGAACTGTCACCTTTTGTCCTTGCGTATAAGAAAAAGTACAACCGAAGCTATTGGTTGCAGTCACAGTAACAGAGTATTGTCCTGAATTTGAATAAATATGAGATCCGGGATTTTGAAGAGTTGATGTTGTACCATCACCGAAGTCCCATAACCATGAATAAACTCCACCATAAGGATTATTGGATGTGATCACATTCAGTGGTGCGCATCCAGTATGATTGCTAAGTGAGAACGTGAAAATTGGTTTATCAAATACCACCACAGGAATTGTATCCATGACGCGACTACAACCATTCGAATAATTCACCGTGAGCTGTACTCCATAATTACCGCCATCCCAATATCTATAAAAGGTATTTGCTCCTGACATAACCGCACCGGAATCATCCATATTCCATGAGTACAGTGAATTTGCATAATAAGTAGCCTGAAAATTGATCAACTCACCTTCACAAACCGAATCAGCACTCACTGTAATTGCAGGAACCGGATTCCATTTTATATGGATCTCGGTGGAAATATCCACGGTATCTACGCAACCATTCGCACTGGTGAGAATAACCGATGGGTCATAATATCCAGTATCACTATATATATGTGATGGATTCTGAACTGAAGAAGAAGTGCCATCTCCAAACATCCAATTCCAGGATATTGCGTTGTTAAATACCGCATTGAACTGGAAGTTGGTTTGAAGATTACACGTAATTGAATCGCTTAATGAAATTTGTGCAGTTGGTGCGGGCAAAATATTAATGAGTGCATTTTGAATTTTTACATCACTGCAACCATATGCTCTGTTAAACACCACCAACGTTACATTGAAAGTACCATGAATCGAATAAATATGAACAGGGTTCAATTGATTACTAGTTGTCCCATCACCAAAATCCCATGTA
>JBIIRF010000118.1:0-6728 GCA_044341715.1 Bacteroidia bacterium
ACGACATCAAAAACGTAACCAATACCTGGGACAACGACATGGTAGGACATACCTGGACCATGACCAACCGCGGACTCGAGTGCATCAACTGCAACTTTGAAGAACGCAGTTCCAAATCGGACAATGAAGATGTTCATATCCGCGTAAACGGACAGGAAGTAGACATCAACTCCGACAAAGACACCATTGACTGGGACAACAAGGATGTAAAAATCCGGATCGACGACAAAGGTGTAATAATCGATGCCAAGGAAAAGAAATAAAAATCTGATCCCTCATTAAACGAAAAGACTGTTTCCAACCGGAGACAGTCTTTTTTTTATTTACTGCTTCGACGAAATAAAAACAGATAACAGCCAGATCCTTTTCTGATGTCCGATGACATTTGTTAAAACCTATAAAATTTCGGCCACTGAATTTTTCAGACAAACAACAACACAAATACGACCAACCAACTTCAAAAAACGACAACACAACAATCAAGTTAAACTAATTTAAAAAAAGAAAACACTTTTCACACATGAAACAATATTCAATTAACGTTCTTCACAAAACATTAACAATTCTCCTCTGAAAATCATAACATTTCATTAACAAATAAACATGTTTCTACGCCGTTATATTTACCAATCACTACAGCTTTGAATTGATGCATCTCAACGTGCATTAACGACGGTCTGTAAGAAATGCATTGCAAAAAAATAAATACCATCGCATCTTTGCTTCATCAATTAACAACAACTGTAACAAACCGACCGGTAAAATCGTCGTCAAAAAAAATTACAAAAGTTCTGTAACAAAATAAAACAGCCGGGCGTCACAGCATAAAAACAATCACCTCTAAAAAAATAAAAAAAATGAAAACTGCCTATTCTTTCTTGCGTCGCTCATTCGCAGCCTTTATGGTAACAATGGGACTTGTAATTGCCGGTTACACAACACAGGCACAAACCGGAAACGATGTATCGCCTGAAACGCGCACAGAAGTAGAACGACTCAACCATGACATCGAAAAAGCTTTCGATAAAAAAGACATGGGAACTATTGTAGACTTATATGCCGACGACGCTACCATTATAGCTCCAGGCGGAAAAAAAATACAGGGACGCAAAGCCATTGCTGAATTCTGGTACGCCATGGCCAATGCAAAATCCATCAAATCTGAAATCACTGAACTCGGCGGAAGCGCAAAGATGTTGTATCAGGTAGGTAAATGGAGCATCACCAAAGTGGAAAACGGCGTAGAGAAAATCATCACTACCGACATCGTACTTGTATGGAAACGTGAAAGCAACTACACCTATAAAATTCAGCTCAACAGTTCAAATAATCCGGGAGCTACTACAGGATCGGCCGTAGAAAGTTTCGAAGCGGCAAAACCATAAAACGAATTCAATTACTTGAAAAAGATAAAGCGTTAAGTTTGTCAGGTTAGGTTTGAAAGCTCTCCCCGTAAGGAGGGCTTTCGTCGTTAATATCTATTCATCCTTTCCGGAAAATACCGAAGAAGGAATACCTTTATTCAGGATATAGTTGGAAAAGCGAATAATAATTTTTCCCGTTTTAGGTTCCTTTCCGTTACTCACTGTCGCCTTTGAATTTATATCCGCGGCAACTGCTTTCGGAATCTTAAACTTCTTCACTTCCACTGTAAAGGTAATCTGATCAGGCAATGCATACGCAGCCAATGAGCCGTGAAGATATTCGATCAGGACAGTACCATTGGATTTCGTTGTCAGCTGCGACTTCAGAATCAGATCACGGGAAGTATCGATCCACAACTTCGCCAGCACAAGATCGCTTGTATCGGTAGTTGGAATCAGATTAATGATCGACACCTGCGTACCGTTTAGTAATTCTGTACCCGAAGGAAAAGCCATATAGCCCTTCTCATTCGCAATCAGTTTAAAGAGCTGATCGAAATTCTGTTTCGGGAGAATCGCAATTCCCTTCGACTTCACCTTAAACTGATCCGGCTGACGAAAGAACACCTTCGCTTTTTGAGGTAAAATCTTCAGAAATGAAATACGCGTATCAATCACCGCATCCACCTGATAGTCCTTCACCTTTGCAAACTTCGCATTCACCTCCCGCAAGATAGACAAGGCCTCCGGAGAGCTTTGCGCCGAAAGCAACTGCGAAAGGAAACACAATCCGAATAACAACCAACTTTTCTTCATCAGCTCAGAATATCTTTTTTGCGGAATATCCACCATGAAACAGAAAGAAACAACACGATATGCAAAACCAGGATAGAAATAGAAGTCACAAGTTGTTCTGTATCCAATACCTGATCAAACATATTCCGCCAGACCACCATATGTGTAGTAAAGAGAAACGGCTTGATTTTATCGAACAAGGGAATATCCATTGTCCCGATGATGGTAAATAAAATGATCACCGCCATAGTAGAGATAATAGGTCCGATCGAATTCTCCGCAAAACAGGAAAGCAACATCGAAAAAGTAGCCACCACCATCAGACTCAAAAACGCAATACCCAATGCTGCAAAAAATCGCCAGAGGGTATCATCTCCTTGAATGATTGTCAGCTCCTCACTCTTCAGCACAATCAGATCACCCGGACCGAAGAGCCAGAGTCCGACAGCCAGCGCCAGAATACCCAGCCACAACAACAGCACGAACACATACGCCGCACCTGCAATAAATTTCGACATCAACAAACCTGTACGACTCACCGGCCGCGTAGCCACTAAACGAATCGTTCCCATCGCCGCCTCGCCTGAAATTAAATCACCCGTCACCAGCGCCACCAATAGCGGAATCTGAATAATCAGCGTTTGAAGGATAATAAAACAGACCAGGTTACCATTCAGAATTTTACCCTCAAGGCTAAAAGCTGCCTGCACGGGAGTCGTGATGAAGCTGATATAGTTCATACCATCCATGTACATGGCAAGATGTATAAGACTGACAATCACAGCTATAGCAATAAAACCAATATAGCTTCTTGGTTTAGCGGCAATTTTCAGCAATTCAACACGAATGATTCGACCCATAGGAATACCTGAATGCAGGCGAAGGTAAAACACTTAAACGGCAAAAAGGTTCAGAATAATCTAATTCACACAATCAGGTTAAAAAACTACGTTATAGTTCATCAAACGAGTCCTACTCCTACCTACCTTTATCACATGAAATCGCCCCTCTTCGACCGAATTCCAGGATGGATCAAGAATAAATACGCCATCACCATTGCCGCTTTTGTGGTATGGGTAACCTTCTTCGACCGGAACGATCTTTTTTCGCAATACACGTATCGGCAACAGCTCGAAAAACTGGAAGTAGACAAAGCTTATTACATCAGCGAAATCGAAAACAACAAAAAAGACATGGAAGAGTTGATGTCTGATCCCGAGCATTTAGAAAAATACGCACGCGAACACTACCTCATGAAACGCGAAAACGAGGATATCTTCCTGATTGTAGAAGACACCCTCGCTGCGCGGGATTAATTCCGGATTTATTTTTTCTCGAGCACCAATTTGATTTTATTGAAATCGGCTGCTGCATTGATCACCTTACGAAATGGTTCGTATGCAGACATCGGCAACTTGGTAACGTTATAATATTCGTCCACTACCACAACTAATTTATCTCCCTCCATTTTATACGTAGAGATAAAGCCCATTGATTTATCATCAGTAGTGATGTTCATATTCAGCTTCTCCAATCCCTTCAGCTGATAACCCGCAGGAACAGAGAAGTTCAGCGTACGCTTATAATTATGCGCATAATCGAGATCGATTGGATTCTGACGAGCATGCTCCTGATACATTTCCATTTGCTGACCGATCACCTGACCGATTTTTAAGAGAATAGTATTACCGGCTTCTTCCACCAGTCCTGTTGATTCCACTGTCGCCTTCAACACGAACGGCTTCAGCATTTCATCCGAGTTCATATTAAAATTCTCTGCAGAGATCTGATTCACTTCAGCACCTTCACCACCACAGGACTTCATAAACTCTTCTGCAACCTTTTTGCGGTCCTCTTCATTCGAATAGAAATAAATTGCACGAATTGTATTGTCAGCGTATCCATTCATTTCGCGACTGATCTTCACTGTTGCCTTGCTATTATCAGCAGACAAAGTAATATCGGCATTCATATTATCGAAATTCAATTTCCCGGGAACAGGCTCAATACGTTTCACAGAAGAAACTCCACTCTCCACATCACCGATCTTCAGGTTTTTGATGAAGAGTCCGTTATTATCCATGAATAATGCAGGAATAAACCCATAACGGAAAGCGATATTGGTTGGATCCATGTATTTATTCGAGAACGGGAAATAAAAGAAATATTCATCCAGAAAACTCCATGTATCGAAATCAGCATCGAACTGAGAACCGGAACGATTACAGGTGATCACCAGTTCATACGGAATATTTAATTTCTCAAACAACAGGATATACGTCTTAATAATCTGATTCGTGCTGCCATACTTTCTGGAAAGCATCAGCTTTATGGTTTCCTCCTCATTATTTTCATTCACCATCACATTCGCCTTCATAAACTGCTCGATCTTCCGCACCTGATTCTCCTGTGACTCATTCTTCAGTCCGATTTTTGAAATCAGTTTATCTGCCTCTTTCGGATCGGATTTATCATGCGCATGGAACACCTCATAGAAACGTCCACCGGCATCATCCCAAGTGTACATACGATTTGTACCCACCGAAGTATTTTTCGCCAGTTTAATTTCCGCACGCAACACATTCGCTGAGTAATATGAATACTTCTCATCATCATCCAATGGATTCAGTGCCCCTGAAGTAACTGTAATCCATCTTTTTTCATTCTTCACCGTATCAGAAACGGTCGTATTACCATTGTAAGTTTTCACCTCGAAGATGAGATATTCAGGACTAATAATATTCAAGGTTGCCTTACGTGAAAACGAACGGGTCTGCAAACGCTCTGTGAGGAATACGCGTACTTCATCTTTAGTAGTAAAGAAGTATTCCAGCTCCGCATCTTTCTCCAGACCTTCCACAGCCAGAATCATATAGTTCTGTCCTTCCTCATTCACCAGTTTCATATCACCCTTCAGCATATCGAACGATTTACCATCCTTGCGGATTGTCCGTGCATGCAGGGTCACCAGATCCTCCGGAGAAGCAACAGGAATATAAATTTTATTATACGCTTCCACCATTGATTGCTCGTTGATATGCACCCTGACATAACGGGAATAAAATAACTCCAGTTCTTCCTTCGGGTTACGGGCAAATTCATACGTACGATCATCATTCAGCAGAACGATCGATTCCCCCTTTTCCTTTTCCGTAAGGGTTTCAGTTGTTTTACGCTCCGGAATATCAAAATTCCGCATTTCATAGGTCTGCGCAAAAACGGGCACACCAATGATCAACAACAAACAGCAGGTAATAAATTTTTTCATTCGGTATAGTTTAATAGTGTTATTTCTTTTTAAAGATCACCAGCGACTTATAAGATGCCAGCAGTTTTTCGAAGTAGGTACTCCATGCCGGCATTTCTTCCACAGGCAACATCAGCGTATCGAGCCAGAACTGATGCGTCAATACAACAACATCACCTTTCACTTCGTATTTAGAATCCAACCCATACTTCTCATTCGAAAACGAGACATTGGACGGCAAAGCTTCCACTGTATAACCTGCAGGGATTTTCAACTCCATCCGGTATTTACTAATATACTTATGGTCAACACTGATACCCACCTTTCGTTTCTTCCAATCCATTTTATCAAACGGCATCGCCCTCACCAGGTTCATATTCACATACAGCTTACCATCGATCTCCTCCGCATAATCATTCACGGTGACATCATAAGAAAGCGACAACAACGAATCGCGCTGACCATAACCGCTGTACTGCATATTCTGCGCATTGTACTTATTACTTGCAATCTTAAGCCCTTTCAGCATGTATTCATCACGCTTCGACTGCGACTGAAAATTCAAGGTGATCTGCGTTGACTCCTGAAAATATCCTGAGAACGTACGAACACCTTTCCCCTCCAGGTTATTTCCATTCAGCTTCATAACAAAAGAATCGGCCCTCACATTTTTCTCCTTCGGAATTTCAGGCACTTTCACGATGATAAATGAATCAGCATTCAGCTTAATCATTGCTTCTTTACCCTGAATCATGGAAGTCGGCATACCCAACGGAATAAAATAACTTGTACCATCCAGGAACACCCATTCATTCTTCCAACGTACAGCAGCAATCATATGATTGTCTACAGCAGGAGAAGGAACTTCATTATAGGAATATGGAATATCACGCGTACCAATCCATGCAGGATAAGCTTCAAAGCCAAGTTCTTTTAACAACAGCGACAACAGATACGCCTTATCCTTACAATCACCATAACGTTTACGCAATACATCAGCCGGATTACGCGGAATAAAACCACCCAATCCATCTTCAAACGCGATGTATTTTATATTATCCTGCTGCCAGTAAACAGCATGCTTCAATTGCTCTTCCGGAGTAGCAGAGACCTTACGAATTGAATCAGCCAGCACCTTCAACTCCTCACTCGCATCGTTCTTCACTTTCTCCACTAATTCGCTATACCACCTGAACAGTCCATTCAAATCTGGCAAGACATCTGTTTTCTTCCCATTTATTTCATAGCTCTCTATGAACACTATCACATGCGGAGAATAGTAGAGTAAATCGGGAGCTCCATCTTCAAATTCAATCTCTTTG
>JBIIRF010000119.1:0-6704 GCA_044341715.1 Bacteroidia bacterium
ATCATTCAATCCGATCACCGGTACTCCGTTTTGCATAGCCAGATCCATGATACGGCAAATCTTCCCCGCATGCGATTCAGAGAGCGATCCTCCGAAAACGGTGAAGTCCTGAGCAAAAACGTAAACCGGTCTGCCGTTGATCTTTCCGTATCCGGTCACTACTCCGTCGCCAAGGTATTGTTCTTTTTCGAGGCCAAATTCGGTCGACCGGTGGGTCACAAACATGCCGATCTCTTCAAAGGTGCCTTCGTCGAGGAGAAAATGTAATCGTTCGCGGGCCGTGAGTTTCCCTTTCTTATGCTGGGAGGCAATACGCACCTCACCGCCTCCTTTCATGGCTTCCTCCTGCTTCAGGCGGAGTAATTCGAGCTTTTTATCCATAGTTCAAAATGCAGGGGCAAAAGTAGCCATAAACTTGTTATGAGAAGCCGCAGCGAACTGATTCAGTCGAATTGCATGTATTAACTTCTATCCTGTTGGAGAATGGTGGCTGTATGGTGTCAAATTACCTAGATGGGGTGTCTGCTACCACCCACTAAACGCAATTCCTGCCTGGAAGGGATGCAATGATGGTCCGCGGTTTTCTTTGAAGAGTTCGCTGAGGGAGTACGATGCGTAAAAAGTATAGTACTCATAGCCGATGCGTAGGGTGGCGTCGTAACGGAAGGGGCGTATATTGAATTCGTCGTGTCTCTTGAATTTTTCGCGTCCGTCTTGTTCTGATTCGTAAACGAGCTTTAGGTGGGAGTTGAATTTATAGCTGAGTAATAATCCTATGCCTACGTGGAAGGATTGTTTAAATGTCTCTTTTGAATTGAATTGAAGTAAGAGGGGAACAGTGACATAGTTGACCGCTAATTTGTTTTTTTCAAATTTGATCTGGTTGCCTTCATCGTCATAGTTGTATCCGCCTACTACGCGGTTGGTGTCGGTGAGGATAGTTTTATCACTGTTGAAGCGGTAGTTGTTGAGTGTTAATCCTAATCCGGTGGTGAACATTACATGGCGTTTGTAGATGGGAAAATCATGGTATAGCAGGTTGATGTTTACGTTGATGGATTTGCCGGAGTTGAGTTCGAGGTAATCGTAGCCATCAGGAATGGAGGTGTTGAATTTATTTTGTACCATGAGCTGGTTGAAGCCAAGGTCAATGCCTGACCAGTGTGAGCGTGCTTTTTCCGGACGTCGGAAGATACTGTCGCTGTCCCAGTGGAAGGAGTAACTATCGTCGTCATCGTCGTCTGAATCATGTCCGATCACAGTTACTCCTCCTCCTTCGCCACTTGATCCTGTTTTGTTGGTGGAGGAAGTTTCGTCATCTGGATCTGCGTCGTTGAATACACCGTATTTGCCGATGCCGCTGATGTTGGTGGTGAGGGAAGTTGGTTTTGTTTTGTAGTAAAAGGATCCGGATCCGGAGATGCGCAGATCGAGTGCTTCGCGTACATCCATGTAGCATTTTCCTACTCCGCTGATGCGTGCTTCTGCTGATTTTGCAATGAGTTGTGCGGCTTCTACTTTTCCGCTTCCACTGATGCCGATCTCTACCTGGTCAGCTCTTCCACCTAGTTCTACTTTGCCGAGTCCGCTTACATTAACCTCAAGTTTACTAACGTCGACGGGTATGCGAACTTTTCCGTTTCCACTGATGGATACACGTAGCTGGTTTGTGCGGATGAGGCTGTCGCAATCTACTTTTCCGATGCCGCTGATGTTGATGGATTTAATTTCAGGTACAGTGAGGTAGATGACAGAGGGTGGTCCGGATACTACCAGTACTCCGTCTTCTACTACGGTGCGGATGCGGGTGAGTGGTGTGGTGGCTTCTACGCGGATAGATTGCGGACTTCCAATCGTGAGATGCACAGTGCATTGATCGAGAATTTTGATGCGGTCAATGGCAGATAGATCGCGTGTTTCATTTTCCTGTCCGAAACTGAAGTGTCCGGTTACGCAAAGCAGGGCGAGTAATAATAAGTGAAGCGGTTTCATAGAATTTATCGTTTGCTGTTGTTTATATCTCTGAGATGGTTGAGCTTCGGAGAAAGTTACAGCGTATGTTGATTTTTTTTATTCCGGCTTTAAACAAACAGGACCACGGTAATTGCCGCAGTCCGTTTGTAACCTAACATGTTTCAGAATTGTTTCTGTATGACTTTTTTTCCTGTTTCGATTTCGTATGCGCTGATCTTTCCGGTGACGGGATTGAAGGCGGTGCGTACTTTGATTTTTTCTCCGGAGATTTTTCCGATTGATTTGGCGGCGAAGCGGAGTAACTTGCTTCCAAAGGTGAGCCGTTTGGGTTTGCTGCGGGCGATGAGTGTTTCTTCGCTTGTTGCTCCGGCTGTTAATGCACTATTTTCTTCGTCAGGTCCGATGAATGCCGCAAGTGATGGCGGAATGGAAGGATCGTTGTATCCCGGTGTTGCTTTTGGTGTGTATCTGCGTTCAACAAAGGCCAACGGTTCTTCTACATAAAGCTTTCGGATGGGCTGCATGGGAAGTGGTGAAATTATGGCAAGTTGTTCCTGTTTTAAGACAGGTTGTTGTTGGATGGCCGGTTGTAGTTTATCAGATGGAGTGTTTTTTTGTTTACGGTTCCTGACAGGATTCTCTGCGACTGTTTTTTCTGCCGGTATTTGTATTTCTACAGATGGCTGTTCGGCAGTGGTAGTTTTTTCAGCGGCATTGTCAGGTGAATTCTTTTGTTCCTGTGCAATGTATGGTGTTGGTTGGCTGTTTTCGGGTGTTACCTGTTTCTCGGTGCCGGCAATGTTTTCCTGTGGTGATTTGCCGGTCGATATGCGGAAGATAAAGTAGGCGCCGATGAGCAGGCAGAGTATTGCGGCTATCCGAAGTATGTTTTTATAATGATGAGTAGCCGGAATAACTCCTTCTCCTGCTGTTTGGGGAAGTGGAATAACTCTTTTTTCTGTTCCGCGTTTTAAATTTTCTTTATTCGGATATACGTCAACGTTAGTTTTGTCCAGATGTGTGAGCCGGTAGATCTCGCGGTCGCGTTGGTACTGCGGATTGGCTTCAAGGAAATTGCCCAGCAGGACCCGCTGCTGTAGTGTGAGGGCGTCTTCAGTTTCAGCAATGAGCCAGTGCTGGATGTTCTGCTCATCGGGTGTGGTGAAGTCGTATAAAAAAGTTTTTGCGGGATGTACTTCCTTTGCTGCGTCGAGTCGTGTTTTGGCAATCAGCTCTTGTTCCCTGATGTATTCGGGATTTGCTGTGAGGAAAAATTGGAGTTGTTGCAATTGTCCGGAGTTCAGTTGTCCTTCTGCCTGGTCAAGGAGCCATTGGTGAATATTGGCTGTGGTAATCACCTCAGACTTATGTAACGATTGTTTTTTCTCAAAGATGTCTTCTTCAATGTTGTCAAGCTTGATGAGCTCAAAAGATTCAAATTCCTGTTGTAATTCAGGATGCTGATCTAAAAACAAAAACATCTCGGCTACCTGCTCGGCGCTGAGGTTCCCTTCGTAGTAATCGAGGAACCAGCTTTCGTAGTTGGTGGAGTTGATGTTCATTTCAGATGACATTTTCGGGTTTGCCGATGTATTCTTTGAGGGCGAGTCGTGCCCGGTAGATGTAAACTTTTACTTGTGATGGATTTAATGCAGTGATTTCACCGATCTCTTCGTAACTGTATCCTTCGTAGTCTCGGAGCATGATGACGCTGCGTTGTATTTCCGGCAGTCTGTCTAGGGCTTCGCGGAGAATTTGTTTGAGTCCGCTGTATTGTCCGCTGCTGTGGCTGTATTGCTCTTCACTTACTTCGTTCCATTGTCCCTGCTTTTTGGCGCGGCGAAGTTTGTCGAGCATGGTATGGTACGCAGTGGTGTATAAATACGACTTTGATTTCTGCGGGTCGATGTTGGCTACATTCATCCACATCTTTTCGAAAGCATCCTGTACAATGTCTTGCGCGAATTCTTTGTCCCGCGTATTGTGCAGAATAAAGCGATATACCCCGTCAGCGTGGGTATCTACACATGTATTGTACTCTTGTGTGGTCACGTTAGGTAAAGTGCGTCGTCAGGTGTGTGACTCCCTGCTGTAGCCTAAAGTTACTGGATTTTGGGTGGATTTCTATAATTCATTGATATTCAGATTTAAAAATGATGCCAAGTGGTTGATTTTTTGCTGTTTCGGGTGGATAAGACTTCTATAATTCAGTCAATTTTAATTGTGGGGACTGTATCTTTGCGGCCATGTCAATCAATCGCTTCTTCCTTCCGTTTCTATTGTTCCTGGGCCTTCATTGTTCGATGCATCGTGCATTGGCGCAGGATTTAAGTCGTCGCCAGTTCCCTGGTACAAAAATTACGATGATGCTTCCTGCCGATTTCGAACATGCGGGACGTTATAACGGCTTTCAACGCGATAGCGGTAAGGTGAGTGTGATGATCTCTTCAGTTCCGACTTCGTTGGAGTTAAACCTGAAAGCATTTACTCCTGAGTCAGTGAAGAAGCAAGGCGGCGAGTTGTTGCAGGTCGAGGAGGTGACTTTATCAGGAATTAAATCGAAGTTGTTTGAAATCCGTCAGCCGATGAAGCAAGGGGAGTACCGCAAATTTGTGACCTTGATCGGCGATACAGGTGGTGCCAGTGTGATCAGCGGTTTCGTGCCGGCAGATGATGCAAAGGCGGTGGCAGCGATGAAGAGTATGATGTTGACGGCGCAGTACGATGCGAAGATGGCGGATAATTTTTGGGAGGGGGTGAACTTTAACATGGACATGAAATCTTCCGGTTTCGCTCCCGAGAAATACGGTGCCGGTGGATTAATCTTCAGCAGAGGTGAAAAGTATAAAGCAGATAAAGCGATGCTGGTGGCGGCTTCTTCCGTTAGGAAAATCAATGTGAAGGATATTAAGGAATCCTGTTTGAAGCGTTTGAATTCTTTGCCGGGTCTGGATAGTATCGAGGTGAAATCAATTCAGCCGATAGAGATTGATAAAATGCAGGGTTATGAAATCGAGGCGTATGCATTGAATGATAAAAAGGACAAAGAACTGATTTATCAGGCCATGGTTTTTAATGGTACTGAACAATATTATCTGGTTGTAGGTACTGCTGCTGCTTCGTTCAGTGAGTATCTTTCCCTCTATAAATCGATCGCTTCAACGTTAAAACGAAAATAACCGATTGGAATGCGGATGGTGTAGTGCACCGTTACTTCCGGAATTGGCACGCTGCATATTTTTTACTTTTACAAAAAAAATTCAATGGCTACTATCTTCAGAACTGCTATTCATCCCTTGCCTGATTATTTTGACCGGTATATCGCTCAGGCACCTTCGGATGATTTACTCGATGCATTGGTGAAGGATGGTGAACTCTTTCGTAACCTCGATTGGGATCGCCTGCACCGTATCGGATTTACTGTTTATGCTCCGGGAAAATGGACAGTGCACGATATGTTCCAGCACCTGATTGATACGGAACGAATATTTTCTTATCGTGCTCTGCGTTTCGCCCGTAATGATAGTACCGCTCTGGCTTCGTACGACGAAGATGCGTATGTTACGGAAGCAGCGGCTACCAACAGATCGCTCGATGAATTGAAGGAGGAATTTCTACAACTGCGTGCTGCTACCTTATGCCTATTTCGTTCTTTCTCTGCGGAGATGTTGCAGCGGAAGGGGATTTGTTTCAATCGTGAGATGTCGGTGGGCTCAATCGGGTTTACTATCGCCGGACATGTGCAACATCATCTGAAGGTATTGCAGGAACGCTATTATGGATTAGTAGAGTAAACAACGGAAATTAAATTCCGATTGACTGTTTTTAATATAGAAACAATGAAGAAAAAAGTAGTAGTCATCGGAGGCGGTTTTGCCGGACTTCGTTTGTGTAAGGAATTGGATCGGAAAGGATACGATGTACTATTAATCGACCGGCAGAATCATCATCAGTTTCAGCCACTGTTCTATCAGGTAGCGAGTGCGCGTTTGGATCCATCCAGTATTTCGTTTCCATTCAGAAGTATCTTTCATCGTTCGAAGAGAGTTGATGTTCTTTTTGCAGAAGTGACGGCAGTTGTTCCGGAAGAGAAGAAAATTAAAACAGACGTTGGCGATGTTTCCTATGATCGTCTGGTGATTGCAACGGGCTGCAGCACAAACTACTTTAACAACTCTGATCTGGAGAAGTATGCCTTTTCGATGAAAACAACTACTGAGGCTATTCAGATCAGGAATCAGATATTACTGGGGTTTGAAGAGGTGGCTGCGAAAGGATGGGAGGCTTGTCCGGGAAGTGATGCTTTGGTGATTGTTGGTGCTGGTCCTACCGGTGTTGAACTTGCCGGTGCATTTGCGGAAATGAAAACACAAATGTTGCCGGGAGATTTTCCGCAAGTAGATTTTTCTCGTTTGAAAATTCTATTGATTGAATCGGGGAAGGAAACATTGGGGAATATGAGCGAAAAGTCGCGCACAGCTTCGGGAAAATTTTTGGAGGAGTTGGGTGTTACTATCCGTTGTGGTGAAGTGGTGGCATCGTATGATGGGCTGAATCTGGTGTTAAAATCAGGAGAGAAGATACAATCGCGTTATGTTATTTGGGCGGCAGGTGTGAAGGGGAATTTAATAGATGGATTGCCATCTGCAGAAGTTGTCAGAAACAGATATCGCGTTAACAGGCAGTTTCAGCTGAATGGATATTCGGATATCTATGCCATTGGTGATATC
>JBIIRF010000420.1:0-6679 GCA_044341715.1 Bacteroidia bacterium
TACTCATTAAAGGAACATTCATTGCCGCTATAGTAGCGATGAGTATCCAGCAAGCTGACGCTCAGGTATCGGTAACTCGTAAATACAGGATCATTGCCTATAAAACAGGGCAACCTCAAACGTTCAGTATCTCCAACGAAGTAGATATTGTACCGGCAATGACCATTTACATCCCCAATACATTTACCCCCAATGGCGACGGACTCAACGACACCTTTGGGGTAGCCGGAGAGGCCATCAAAGATTTCAAGATGCAGATCTTCAACCGGTGGGGACAACTCATTTTTGAAACCTCCAATGCCAACGACAGATGGGACGGGACTTTTCTTGGCGACAAAGTACCAATGGGCACTTATGTATATAAAGTAACCGCCTCCTCGCCGAATGGAATGCGGCAAAACAAGGAAGGGAATGTCAATGTAATCATGTAAACAATTGACTATCTACGATCTAATTGAAAAATAAAAACCAGCAATGTCCCTCCTGATTTTAGCCTACTTATTCAGAAGATTTAACTGGGGACTAAAACTTGAAGCTGCTTTTCCTCAATCCCGCATAACCCATATGGCAAGGCGAATGGGATTATATTAATAGGTGAACTACCCATTTTTGTTGGTTAAATATCGCCCAAAGCTTGGGTGAACGTATTCCATTTTTAAGCGAATGTTACCAAATACTTTGGGCGAACATTCTAAATTCAGTGGCGAATATCTTCAAAAGTTTGGTCAATCGCATTTTTTTATTGACAATCAAAATTTTTTATTACTGATATTCAACTACTTACAATAGCGCGTCTGACCAACTGTTGTAGATACCAACTTCCACACTATATTTGAGCAGCACGGAATAAAACGCTTGTCTTTTACTAGTTTAAAAAAGACACCCTTCGCGGGGTGCTAATTCGTATTGCCCAATTCAAACCAAACACAAACACCAAAGCAAAATGAAACTTAAAATGATGAATAGACTTCAGGCCTGGCTATTCGTAGCCGGCTTCGTAAGCAGTACCATTCTAAGTTTTTCCGTTAAAGCACAAAACTGGACACCCAGACATTACTGGACTTTTAACGGCAGCAACGCGCTGTCGGACTCGACCGGAGTTGCAGCTTTAAACCCTTCTTATTTTCAATCAACTTATACTATTAGCAATGCTCAATCGAATACTGGGGTAGGAAAGTATTTAACCTTAACTAAAACTTCGAGGGCAATTACGAGCAATGTGCCGTTTTCACCTGACAGTGGATTCACTTTTGAATTATTGTTTCGTCCCGGAGCAAACATCAATGAAGTAGTACAATTAGTAACACGTCGTGACGGAGCCATCAGTATCCGTTACTGTTTCCCTTTTTTCCGTTTTACAACCCGATCAATTCCAACCGGATCAAGCACAGCAGTTACTGACAACTGGGATTTAGAACTGGAAGGAATCGGAAGAGGCACCTACGGATATTATGTAGATGGCAACTGGCATCACCTGGTATTTAAATACAATGCCAAAACCGGAGTGAAAGAAATCTGGGTAGACGGACAGCTTCCTGCAGGATTTTCAAAAACACTTACGCCCGGAGTAGTTCCGCCGAATGCGTCAAATACTGCTAGCAATATTATCGATCTGAACACCAACACTGCATATTACCAATATGTTGGTGACATGGATGAAATCGCACTGTATCCTTATGCATTGCCGAATAACCAGATTTATAAGCACTACCAGGATTTCACACAAAAGAAATCTTATACATATGCAAATTCCACAACAGCACCTCCTACTGCTGCCCCTATTACCGCAGGATTGGATCTGAACGAATTTGCACCTGGTCATCCGACACCAACCATTGATGCTGTTACTCAATTAAAGACTTTCCCGGCTGCCCGGAACAAACCAACATCAACACTTTTCCCCAATTATATGGTGTTTAATCCTGCACATATTGCAGGTTATATGACCGCATCAACTACACAGGCAGTTCAGGTGCAGAAATCTAAAGAAGTACAAACTGAGCTGGTTAAAAATTTCAACTATGCTTTGATGGCCACAAGTAATACAACACGTTATTCTATGTTTGGCGATACAACTGACTTTGATGGAGCATGGATTAAAATGGCCAATCAGAATCCATCATGGAAGGTAACGGCCAATACATACTGGCCACAGCTGAGCCCACGCGTAATCGGCAAGACTTCATCAGACCCATATATTGAAAGCAAGACATTACCGTCAAACAGTTATTTAAGAAACAGTGCAGGACAATTTCTTGATCAATATGGAAACGTTACTACTTCATTAAAATCCGTAAGCCCTGAGAGTCCACTTGATTCTTTCAAACTTGACGGACAAACACAGAAATTCTATTTGCAGCAACTGTTAGGCAAACTCACTCGTCCGCTGGATTTAATATTCGAAAATGGAGAAGTTATCCCGAACTGGCAGGATGTTGCATTGCAACGTGACCCAACTACTACTGCTGCATATAATGCAAGCGGACTTAGCTCATGGAAGAAATATTCGAGCCGCGGAATGAAGCGTCTGACTACGGGCTACATGAATGAGTGGAGAACAACTACCGGACTCACCAATACACGTATTTACCACTATTACCTGAACGGACACCCTGTTTATGCATGGGACTGGGCGGAGACTAGAACATTACAGTCATTTACAAATAACCAGTATTATTCTTCCAATGATATTTACATGCAATGGCCTTCGAACTGGAGATACTGGAGCGGAGCAGCTCATGGATGGCAGTTCATGATTGAAGGACGTCACGAAGAGATTTCATTAGGCGATAAATTATTTTCTCCTGTAGTTTGTCCGGGCTGGAACAATAACGAAGAAATCATTCCACGTCCTGCACAATGGCTAGGCTTCCTGAAAGCAGTCGGCATGGCAGGAGCAGAAAACTTCGGATGTGGCTATTTCGTAACCAACACACCTTATCAGTTGCCCGCAAATTATGTATGGCAGATGGCTATCCCGGGATATGCTCAGGCAGTTGCAAGCCGTTACGACGATTTATTCTCAAACGGTATTTTGATGACCGGAGATGTACCACAAAGTGCATCAAGCGGAAATGGAAAGCCGGGTTACACCTTCTATGGCGGAGATATCAGAAAACTGATTGTTGCACGTAAACACAATTCACTTGCACGTTACGCAATCACCGGCACTATTCAGCCAAACTCCAACATGGTAGGTAATGCAGAACTCGAAGGCGATGCAAAAATCACCATCGACGGAAACACTTTAACATTCAAAGTGCGTCGTCAGGGAAGTACATATATCTATGATCGCACCAATGCAGCATCTCCTGTATTCTATCAGTTAGATGCATGGCATGAAGCTAGTCACCCATACTATTGGAGCAAGACCTTTAACCTGGAAGCAGAGATCTTCGATAACACCAATACCAACATCGAACTCAAAACTTCTGTACCTTCTGGAACTACAACCGGCGACTACCGCAACTATACCACCTACGTAACATTCAAAACTGTATCACCGGTAGAATACAACTTTGTACCACGTGGTACATCATCTGCTACTCACTATGTATGGGTAAAAGCACGTAGTCGCGGCGGAGTAAACACCGGCTTCACCATTAATCTGGATGGTACTACTTCACACAGCGTAACTTGCGTCAGAGACACCAACTGGGTATGGTACCGTTACGATGCCACCTCAGGCCAACAAATGACCTATAGCAATCTCACAGCTGCAGCGCACAAGATGACGTTAACTCCAACGAATACATACCTGGAGATTGATCTGATTACAGTTACTCCTACATCAGGAAATGTGTACCCTGCATTTGCAGCACCATGTAACACAACAGCGGTTGCTACAATTACTCCAAACGGTGCAACTACATTCTGCACAGGAGGATCAGTAACATTATCTGCAAACAATGGCACATCCTATCTTTGGTCAAACGGTGCAACCTCACAGTCAATCTCTGTTTCTACCAGCGGAAACTTCACTGTTACTGTTACAAGTGCTGGTGGTACTGCGGTATCCTCACCAACATCAGTTACAGTAAATGCACGTCCATCCAACTCGATTACCTACACTGGAAGTTTGAGTATTTGCTCAGGGACCACCAAACAGCTTTCTTCATCTGCTACCGGTACTACTTATCTTTGGTCGAACGGTGCTACAACACAATCTATCACAACAGGAACAGCGGGCACCTATACAGTTACAGCAACCAGCACGGCAGGATGCAGTACCGTATCAACAGGTGTAACACTTAGCACAACTGCTGTAAGTCAGGCTACCGTTACAGCACAAGGTCCAACTACACTTTGTACCGGCGGATCAGTAGTACTGCAGGCAAATACCGGAACATCTTATTTATGGTCTAATGGTGCTACTACTCAAGGTATCAGTGTAAATGCCGCAGGAAACTACAATGTACGGGTTACATACTCTACTGGTTGTAGCTCTACATCTACCAACACAGCAGTTACAGTAGGATCTGCACCAACTCCAACTATTACAGCAGGTGGTCCAACCACATTCTGCACCGGAGGCAATGTAACACTTACAGCAAGTAGCGGCACGGCCTATTTATGGTCGAATGGAGCAACAACTCAGGCAATCACCGCCACTGCAGCAGGAAACTATACAGTACGTGTTAGTCAATCCGGAGGTTGTTCAGCAACATCAACAGCTACTACTATCACAATAGGAACTGCTCCAACTCCAACCATTACAGCAAGTGGAGCAACGACTTTCTGCGCCGGAGGAAGTGTCACATTATCTGCCAGTACAGGAGCTGCCTATCTCTGGTCGAATGGTGCTACTGCGAAAAACATTACTGTAACTACAGGTGGATCTTATACTGTCCGCGTTAGTCAATCAGGAGGTTGTTCAGCAACTTCAACCGCGACTAACATCACTGTAAATACTGCACCAACTCCTACCATCACAGCAAGTGGCTCAACAACACTCTGTACAGGAGGTAGTGTAACCCTTACTGCAACTACCGGCACGGCTTATTTATGGTCTAATGGTGCTACTACTAAATCCATCACCACAGGAACTGCAGGTAGTTACACAGTACGTGTTTCTCAAAGCACAGGTTGTTCAGCCACATCAAGTGCAACAACCGTTACTGTCGGAGCTGCCCCAACACCAACAATTACAGCCAGTGGAGCAACAACCTTCTGTACCGGAGGGTCAGTTACTTTAACTGCATCCAGCGGAGCATCGTATTTATGGTCGAATGGAGCAACTACTCCTTCTATCAATGTTACGACTACCGGAAACTATACTGTACGTGTTACACAAACAGGCGGATGTTCTGCTACCTCAGCAGCTACGGCAGTATCGGTAGGCACAGGTTCGGCACCAACACCCACCATTTCTGCAGCGGGCGCCACAACCTTTTGTAATGGAGGATCTGTTCAGTTAACGGCAACTACCGGAACGGCTTATTTATGGTCTAATGGTGCTACTACCCAAACTATTTCTGCTACAACTGGTGGAGCCTATACCGTTCGAGTATCTCAATCGAATGGATGTTCTGCTACATCAAGTGCAACAACTGTCACCGTTAATCCTACCGCTACATTTAATATCAGCGTGAGTGGACCATTGACATTCTGCGCTGGCGGCAGTGTACGGTTCACAGTGACTAACTCTACAGCCTCAACCTATGTATGGTACAAAAACAATGTTGTTACATACACCGGAACGAACAATGTGTTCACTGCTACAACTGCAGGAGTTTATAAAATGAGAGCACAATTAGGTTCTTGTGGTGTTTTCTCTATTCCATATACAGTGACTGTTCCATGCAGAGAAGGAGAAGTACTGCCAGGCAATTCGAATTTCACTGCTTATCCAAATCCATTCAGCAATATGACCACCTTTGCATTTGAATTGTCAGACGATCAGGCGGTATCAATTCGTTTGTATGATGCAACCGGAAAACTGATTGACGTTGTATTGGATCAGGCTATGATGAGCAGTGGTGAATCAAGAATTGATTATCCTACTTCACATTTAACAGCAGGAATGTATTTCGCTGAGATCATTACTCCACAGGAAACAAAAAGAATAAGGCTGATTGCAGCTGAATAAGAGTGCCACAGAAAATCCAAAACGTAAAGACCCTGCTTCGGCGGGGTTTTTGCTTTTAGTAATGTATTGGTCTTTTCACAACCACATTGGTGAATTTAGAAAGAATATCAAATTCCCTGCAATTTTCTTACAGTAATCAGGTTATAGAAAGTAATGCTTTTCTAAATGATTCAAGGGTTTCTGCTCTATAAACAGCAGACATCAACTTGCTTTAGGTATTAAAAACAACGGAATCTTACAAAAAAAAGAAAAGCCCCTACAACAATAACTGCGAGGGAACACCGGAGGATATCTTGCCCCAGGCGCAAATGATCAAACCAACTAAATCAAAGTTTGTGCCAAACTAAAAAAACAGCAGGGATGAAAAAACTACTTCTACTTCCATTACTATTCGCGCTTGGGCTGGTAAACGCTCAAACGATCGATACATTGGAGTATGCCACCGGTAACAAATCCGCACAGGAGCAATTGTTATCGTATCCGTTGCCAAGGTTTAAACCAGGGCACACACTAAACAGAAACTTTGTTTGGTTCGGATTAAATTACTTCTCAGGTGCACAGCAATCCGGCGTTAGTAATCAGCAAATGATT
>JBIIRF010000161.1:0-5740 GCA_044341715.1 Bacteroidia bacterium
TCCTGCAATTGTTCCGCATTGCTTTGCGATGGATCACAGAGGTAAACCATGACCGCTGCTTTTCCTGCATGGAGCATGGTGCGTTCTACACCGATTTTTTCGATGGTGTCTTCCGTGATACGTATGCCGGCAGTGTCCATGAACCGGAAGCGGATGCCGTCGATGATGAGGTGGTCTTCGATGACGTCGCGGGTGGTGCCGGCTATGTCGGATACGATGGCGCGTTCTTCGTTGAGTAATGCATTCAACAGCGTGCTTTTCCCGACGTTGGGTTTTCCGGCGATGAGTACCGGAATTCCGGTTTTTAATACGTTCCCGTTGGCGAAACTATCCTGTAGTTTTTTTACTTCTTTCTGTAATCCTTCTACCAGTTCCAACAGTTTTTCCCGGTTGGCAAACTCTACATCTTCTTCGGCGAAGTCCAGTTCTAATTCAATGAGTGAGGCGAAATCGAGCAGTTGTTGGCGGAGTTGCTGTATCGTGTTGCTGTATCCACCGCGGAGCTGTTGGAGTGCTGCTTTGTGGGCGGAGGCATGTCCGGCGGAAATCAAATCGGCGACAGCTTCGGCCTGACTCAAATCCATCTTTCCATTGAGGAAGGCCCTTAAGGTGAATTCTCCAGGTTCTGCGAGTCGGATGCCGCTGCGTTGCAATAGCTGAAGCAGTGCTTGCTGAATATATACCGAACCATGACAGCTGATCTCTGCAATGTCTTCGCCGGTGAAGGAGTGGGGATTCCTGAAGATGCTAACCAATACTTCGTCTATAACCTGTTCCTGGTCGGTGATTTGTCCGTAATGAATAGAGTAGGGGCGGACACTGGTAAAATCCTTTCTGCTGCCCTTCATGGTTTTGAAAAGCTGATTCAGGACGGGAAAAGTGGCATTTCCCGAAATACGGATGACTGCCAATGCACCCATTCCGGGAGCTGTGGCTAAAGCGCAGATGGTATCTATTTTGTTCGGTAAATGCATAGTGCAAAAATACGATTCTTTAGGGGTCTTTTAAGTTTTTCTACTGTATCCTCCGATTTTATTATTTTAGCCCTGATCGGGACCATATTCCAGCGGATAATCTCCCAATATATACTCCATCTATACAGCATCCGGGTAGTTTTCCCGAATCATTCACTGGCTCAACAATTAACTACATGAAACGATAATTATGTTTTTTGTGCTCTCTAAAATCCTCGACTTTTTTGTTACCCCTTTATCCTGGGTGCTGATCTGTTTTGTTGTTTCGTTGCTGGGAAAGAACAAAGGTCGGCAAAGAAAATTTCGGATAGCCGCTGTCGTTATATTGGTGGTGTTCACGAACCCCTGGCTGGTGTCGCGGGTGATTTATGCATGGGAAGTTCCCGCGGTGAATGCGGAGAAGATCCATCCGGCGTATGATGTCGGTATCGTTATGGGTGGTAGTATGCGTTACTTTGATCCTGAATTGAACCGTGTTGTGTATTCTTCTTCCGTTGATCGTTTGCTCCAGGCTATGCAGTTGTATCACGATGGCAAAATCAAGAAGATTCTATTGTCCGGCGGCTCGGGATTTGTGAATTTTCAGGACTGGAAAGAGTCAGGTTTGATCTCAAAAGTACTATTGAAGAGTGGGGTGAAGGAGGAGGATGTTCTTCTTGAAAATAATTCGCGGAACACCTATGAGAATGCAGTGAATTCTGCAGTTATGTTGAAGGATGGCAAGTATGGTCAGCGTTTCCTGCTGATTACCTCTGCCTTTCATATGCGCCGCTCGCAAATGTGCTTTGATAAAACCGGATTAAAAACCGATCCGTTTTCTGTTGACCTGCGCTCCGCTATTCATATCAATACCCTCGATCGCATCATCCAACCCGATGCAGAATGCCTGGTGCAATGGGATATGCTTATCCACGAATGGGTAGGTATTGTGATGTACAAGCTAATGGGATACTGCTGATTTCTAATGAGCCAATTGGTCAATTAGCTAATTAGCCAATGCCCCCCCCGTTTTGTTCCTCAATAGAGGCCTACGACCATCGAGGCAAACTCGAGGCCTTCGGCAATTAACAAACCCGCGAAAATTCGTCTGATTAGCTCAATCCGTGTTCCTAAATTTGAACACAGATAAATCGGATTATGCTGATTCCCTCAGATTTATTCCTGCGCTAAATTTCAATTCCGTACTAATTTGCTAATTGGCTAATTGACTAATTGACTAATTACCTTGCGGCAAGCCATCTTTCTGCATCAAGCGCGGCCATACATCCTGATCCTGCAGCTGTGACGGCCTGACGATAAATATGATCCTGCACATCGCCTGCTGCGAAAACTCCTGCTGCGCTGGTGTAGGTTGATCCCGGACGAGTTAAAATATATCCGTTCTCATCCAGGTCAAGTTGTCCTTTGAAAATAGCCGTGTTGGGTTCGTGTCCGATGGCAACGAAAAAGCCCGTTACATTCAGGGTTTGTTCTTCAGATGTTTTATTGTTTTTCACCCGTACACCTGTTACAGTATTATCTCCGACAACCTCTACCGTTTCATAATTAAATAAAACTTCAATGTTAGGAGTATTGAGTACGCGGTGTTGCATGGCTTTAGATGCACGCATTTCTTCTTTGCGTACCAACATGTATACTTTGTTGCAAAGCTTTGCCAGATAACTCGCTTCTTCGGCTGCTGTATCTCCGGCTCCTACAATGGCTACATCTTGTCCGCGGAAGAAAAATCCATCGCATACTGCACAGGCACTTACTCCAAATCCGTTGAGTTTTTTCTCTGATTCGAGTCCGAGCCATTTCGCACTTGCACCCGTTGCAATAATTACTGCGTCGGCTTCAACAGTATGGTTTTCGTCGATGATTACCTTCTTGATTTCTCCTGAAAAATCAACAGAAGTGGCGTAACCGAAGCGAATATCTGCTCCGAAACGTTTGGCTTGTTTTTCAAAGTCAATCATCATTTCGGGACCTTGAATTCCTTCAGGATATCCGGGATAATTTTCTACTTCTGTGGTGATGGTGAGCTGACCTCCGGGCTGTAATCCCTGATATAAAACCGGCTTTAAATCAGCACGTGCTGCATAAATAGCTGCAGTGTATCCTGCTGGTCCTGATCCGATAATGAGAAGATGTACGCGTTCGGTAGTCATAGTATTTTTTTATGGAGGTGCAAAGGTACTTCACTCCGGTTAAATATTATGTTACGTTGGTTACATTTCTCCCGAATAGGTTGACTATACGAGGATTGAGTGAGCATTGGTAATATGCCCGCCTTGAAATTAGTCGAGGAGATGATGACGGAAAGAGGTACTGAAAAGCAGGATGATAGTCCTTATTTCGCGATCAGGTCGGCGATGATATTTTCTACGCTGATGCCTTCTGCTTCTGCTTTGAAATTCTTTACCACACGGTGGCGGAGGATGGCAGGGGCAATGGCTTTTACGTCTTCAATATCCGGCGAGTATTTCCCGGAAAGTGCAGCATTACATTTAGCGCCAATTACGAGGAATTGTGATGCACGTGGACCCGCTCCCCAGCTGAGATATTCATTGGTGACAGATGCTGCTGTGGCGGTGTTAGGGCGTGTCTTGGAGGTAAGCTTTACAGCAAATTCAAGTACATTGTCAGGGACAGGAATACGACGGACCAATTGCTGAAAATAAGTGATCTGCTCAGAGGTGAGTATCGTTTTCAGTTCAGGATTGTAGTTGCTGGTGGTGTTTTTTACGACAAGCAATTCTTCCTGTAAAGTAGGGTAGTCGAGAGTGACGTTGAACATGAAGCGGTCCAATTGCGCTTCAGGGAGTGGATATGTTCCTTCCTGTTCAATCGGGTTTTGAGTGGCTAGTACGAAGAATGGACTGGGTAGCTCATAACGTTTACCTGCCGCAGTTACCGCGCGTTCCTGCATCGCTTCAAGTAGCGCCGATTGGGTTTTCGGAGGAGTACGGTTGATCTCATCCGCGAGAATGATATTGGAGAATAATGGTCCCTTTACGAAGCGAAAATGTCTGTTCTCATCAAGGATCTCTGTTCCGATGATATCACTGGGCATCAAATCCGGTGTGAACTGAATACGGTTGTAACTCAAGCCGAGTACTCGTGCAATGGTGTTTACCAGCAAAGTCTTTGCAAGTCCGGGTACTCCGACGAGCAAACAATGGCCGTTGCTGAAAATCGAGATCAGGGAATCTTTGACTACCTGGTCTTGTCCGATGATGACTTTGCCGATCTCACTGCGGAGTTCATGGTAAGCATCGCGGAGGCCGTCAACAGCCTGTACGTCGGAAGAATATTGCTGGTTCATAGTTTGGTTCGTAATTGGGTTTACTGACTGGCCCAGTCGTTGAGAAGCGGGCAGTTTTTGTAATCTTCAGAGATGCGTATATACGTGAGTGCTTTCTTTTTGTTCCGCCAGGTTTCGAGAATACGGTTTTGTTTGTCGGAAACAGCTAGTTCCTGGAGGCGGTTGTAGTCGTCTTTAAGGTTGAGGCGGTGGGGCTGACTCCTGGTTTTGAGGAGCAAGATGCGGTAACCATTGTCGCCCTCACGGGTAGTGGTCATGATGGGATTGGAGATTTCCCCGATTTCCATCTTATCGAGCTGAAACAATACTGCCGGATCAACCTGGTCTGATTCAAACTTGGTGGCTCCGCTGGCGGGATTTACAACATTGCCGGCGTTGAGTTTGGTGTCCTTGTCGTCGGAGTATTTTTCAGCCGCTTCTGCAAATGTTATTGTGCCTGCACGCAAAGCCTTGGCGAGACTATCCATCTCGAGTTGCGTTTTGACAAGGTCTTCAGTGCTTACTTTCGGGTGGAGCAGAATATGTCGGCAGTTGATGCGGTCGCCACGTCGTTCAATGAGCTGAATGATGTGAAAACCGAATTGTGTTTCGATGATGGGAGATACATCGGTGATGTTTTTCAAACGGAAGGCTGCTGCTTCAAATTCCGGAACCAGGTCACCGCGATTCACGAATCCTAATTCACCACCTTGCTTGGCACTTTCGATGTCCTGTGAGTAGAGAATGGCGAGTGTACTGAACTCTTCTCCTTTCAGAATACGATCGCGGAATTCGTTGAGTTTCTCTTTTGTGTTTTTCTTTTCTTCGGCACTTACAGGTACTTTCTTCAGGATCTGTGCATACTCTACTTCGGCATTGATGAGAGGCAGACTATCTTCAGGAATGCTATTGAAAAATGTTTTTACATCCGATGGAGATGCTGTAACTCCTCCGGTGATCTTTCCCTGCATCTGCTGAACGACCAATTGCTCACGAATCATCGGACGAAACTCTTCTTTCAACTCAGCAATGGATTTGCCATAATAGGCTTCGAGCTTTTCGGCGGAACCGATCTGCTGAATAAAGTACGACATGTTCTGATTGATCTTCTGTTCCACCTGATCTTCGCCAACTTCCACGCTGTCGATCTCTGCCTGATGGGCAAGTAGTTTATTGAGCAATAACTGGTCTACGATTTTGCAGCGTAAATCATCACCACGCAGACTGGTTTGTCCCAATAATTGCTGGTATTGCGCTTCTATATCCGAGAGCAAAATAATCTTGGCACCTACTACGGCAACCACCTGATCAACCACTTTGTCCGTTCCCGGCTGGGCCATGGCAGGCCGAAAGGGGAGGAGCAAGAGGAGGAACAGACTAAGGCTTAGGCAGCCACGACTCAATTTCTTTTTGTTGAATGGCATCATCATATGCATCTTTTTCCATCGCATTAATCAGGTCGAGCTTGCGCTTGTTGATG
>JBIIRF010000120.1:0-6675 GCA_044341715.1 Bacteroidia bacterium
TTTATTCTGACAAGCTGATTGCATTAATAGCGTTGCTGATAATTATTTTGCCATTAAACTGGTTGCTCTCTCATTTGGAGTTGAGATTCCTTCGATCGAACATCGCAATTCGGATTGATGAAATTTTAGGATTGGTATCCGGATTGTTATTGTCTCTGCCAAGACTGGTGATTTTACTTGCTATTATGCAATTGCTTAAGCCTTCTTTAATGAGTATGATATTTTTACTGGGATTTACCGGTTGGATTGAATTGTCGCGGTTGATTCGAAGTGAAATTATTCGCCTGAAGTCAAATAGTTTTCTGGATGCTGCAGTGATGTCAGGTGTAAAGGGTCAGAGATTGATGTTGAAGCACGTACTGCCCAATGTCTGGCCTTCGATAGTTGTGTTGTTTATTTATACGATTTCCGGGAATACAAATATTGAATCGATCCTAAGTTTTATGGGCATGGGTTTGCCACCTGATGTTCCTTCGCTGGGCCGTACGATAGGTAGTGGAAAGTTTGATTATGAAGTTTGGTGGATTTTCTTCCTGCCCGGTTTGTGGTTGTCGATGATATTGTATTGCTTCTTTAAAGTGGCAGAATCTTATCGTAAACAACTGAATGGCTGATTTTTCATGCCTGTTGAGGGGAGAGTGACTACCAGCCGGTCTCCTGTTTAACTGATAAAGATCACTCTATGATTTTTGTCTTGTCATTCCATTTCTCATTCTAAATTCCTTGATTTGCCGAACGAATATCTCCTAAAGTAATAGGGAGTTTGTAATGTGGGAATGCTCTCTAAACTAACAATTTCAGGAATTTTAATGCAATACCCGGATGCTGCAAAAGTACTGGAGCGGTATCATGTTGACTATTGTTGTAATGGGCAAAGTACGCTGGAGGAAGTTTGCGAGGTGAATTCAGATACATATTTCAGAATATTAAGGGATTTACATCGATTGCAGGTGTTGTCTTTCAGAAAGGGTGTCGCCGATAATCCGGCAGATTATTCTCCTGGCGAATTATGTGATTTTATAGTGGAGAAGCATCATGGTTACATTAAGTCTGTTCTGCCTGCTTTGCTGGTACATGCATTTCAGGTTTCGGCCAGATTTAAATCAAAGTTCCCCGAACTGGAAGAGATTAAGAATTGCCTAACAGGTATAAATGCCGAGTTTGATCATCACCTGATGAAGGAGGAGGAAATAATTTTCCCTCGCATTAAGCAATTAGAACATGCTTTGCAGGAAGGTGCTGATCCGGAAGTAAATTATAAAATGATCGTAGATCCGCTAAAAGTCATTTTAAAGGAGCATGATCACGCTGATGAAACTTTTCTAAAGATTCGCAGGTTGAGCAATAATTATACTTTACCTCTTAGTACTGATAAGCTCTTTGAATTATATTTTAAACAATTGAAATCATTTGAGGAGGATTTGCATGTGCATGTTCACCTCGAGAATAATATTTTATTTCCCAAAGTCCGTCAAATGATCGCTCAGTTAAAATATTAATGTAGGGCGTTGAAATAATCAATTACTAAAAACGAAGAAGATGAAATTTAAGACGATCATAGAACCATTCAGAATTAAAATGGTGGAGTCGATAAAGCTGACAACTCCGGAAGAACGCGTTCAGTTTTTAGAGAATGCTCATTATAATCCTTTCCTGTTAACTTCAGAACAAGTGCTTATCGATTTTCTGACTGATAGTGGTACATCTGCGATGAGCAAAGAACAGTGGGCGGCGATGATGCTTGGAGATGAGTCATATGCTGGTGCTACAAGTTGGTTTAAGTTGGAGAAAGCAATTCATGATCTCACAGGTATGCCTTATATTCTCCCTACGCATCAGGGACGGGCTGCTGAAAGAATTCTGTATGGTTATCTTGGTAAGCCTGGTAAAACATTTATCAGCAATACCCATTTTGATACCACCCGTGCAAACATTGAATTCACAGGTGCAGAAGCAATTGATATTCCCGTTTCTTCTACCAGTGTCTCTGATCATTTCAAGGGGAATCTGGATACCGTTCAATTGGAAAAACTGATACAGGCAAAAGGTGCTGCAAATGTTGCTGCAGTTATTCTTACAGTGACTAATAATAGCGGTGGTGGACAACCTGTTTCAATGCAGAATGCAATAGAGGTGAGCCGGATTTGCCGTCATTATCAGGTGCCAATGATTCTGGATGGTTGTCGAATTGCCGAGAATGCATATTTCATCCACAACTACGAAAGTGGATACAGTGACGTTTCCTACAAGGAAATTGCTGTTCAGATGTGTGAACTGGCAGATGGTTTTGTGATGAGCGCCAAGAAAGATGGAATGGTGAATATGGGCGGGTTTCTTGCCCTGCGAAATAAAGCTTTAGCGGATGAGTGTAAAAACTTGTTGATTATAACGGAAGGATTCACAACCTATGGAGGTTTGGCTGGGCGTGATATGGAAGCTCTGGCGGTAGGTCTGGAAGAAGTTTTCAATCCGGATTACCTTCATTACCGAATGGTGAGTACTGCTTATCTTGGAGATCACCTGGCTGCAATGGGTGTGCCTGTTGTATTGCCAGTCGGGGGACATGCTGTTTATATCGATGCCGCTGCATTTTATAAGCATATTCCGGTAGATGAATATCCCGGGCAAGCATTGGTTTGTGAACTATATAAAGCCGGTGGAATAAGATCAGTGGAAGTAGGCTCGGTGATGTTTGGTAAATACGATGCGCAAGGGAAGTTAATTCCTGCATCAAAAGAGTTAGTACGACTGGCATTACCTCGAAGGGTATATACACAAAGTCATCTTGATTATGTAATCGAGGTTTTCGAATACCTGATTAAGAATAAAGAAAAAGCATGTGGCTACAGAATTACTCATGAACCTCAGTTTTTGCGTCATTTTACTGCTTATTTTGAACCTTTGGCGGTTGAAGCTTCCGTTTCTTCATGAAGATTGAGTTTTGCTGTTTATAAACCTGTTTATAACAAGCTGCCTGTCTTGACAGGAATCATTTTATTGGCGACGTTTCAATAGCAAATTCGTACCTCTAATCTGAATGGCTATGAGCACTGCTAAGAATAAGAAATCTGCAACTTCTGCTAAGCAGCGGAAGGGACTTGAAATGCATCGTTTTTTTACGGATGGAATAAAGTCTGCTTTTGATTATTATAAATACGAGTTACGTTCTTCGGTAATTAAAAATCCGAAAGGCGATGTAGTATTTGAAAACAATAATGTAGAAGTACCAGCTGAATGGTCGCAGGTTGCAACAGATATTCTCGCACAGAAGTATTTTAGACGTACTGGCGTTCCTCAGTCAAATGGAACCGTTGGCGGAGAAACAAGTATTCGTCAGGTTGTACATCGTTTAGCCGATTGCTGGAAGAGCTGGGGAGAGAAATATGGTTATTTTCATTCTAAAGAAGATGCAACCGCATTTTATGATGAAGTGGTTTTTATGCTTCTCGGACAATATGCAGCACCAAACTCACCGCAATGGTTTAATACCGGATTGTACAATACGTATGGAATAAAGGGAGCAGCACAAGGTCATTTTTATATTGATCCCATGACAGGGGAGATGAAAAAATCTTCATCAGCCTATGAACGTCCACAGCCTCATGCCTGTTTTATTTTATCTGTTAAAGATGATTTGGTAAATCCGGGCGGAATTATGGATTTACTTGTCAGGGAAGCGCGTATCTTCAAATATGGTTCAGGTGTCGGGACAAATTTCTCATCCTTGCGTGGAGCTAATGAAAAGCTTTCCGGTGGTGGATATTCTTCCGGCTTAATGTCATTTCTTAAAATTGGTGATCGCGCGGCCGGTGCAATAAAATCAGGAGGTACTACTCGTCGGGCGGCAAAGATGGTCTGTCTGGATATTGATCATCCGGAAATTGAATCGTTCATTAGTTGGAAAGCCGAGGAGGAGAAAAAAGTGGCGGCATTAATTGCTGCAGGATATTCATCCGATTATGAAGGAGAAGCATATAGTACAGTGGCTGGACAGAACTCGAATAATTCAGTGCGAGTGAGCAATGAGTTTATTCAGGCACTTAAGTTGGATAAAGACTGGGATCTTCTCGCTAGAGGTACCGGTAAATCTGTGAAAAAAATTCCGGCTAAATTTTTATGGGATCAGATAGCTGATGCGGCCTGGAAGTGTGCTGATCCGGGATTGCAATTTGATACAACAATTAACGATTGGCATACTTGCCCGAATGGTGGTCGCATCAATGCCTCCAACCCTTGTTCAGAGTATATGTTCCTGGATGATACGGCCTGTAATCTGGCTTCGTTGAATCTCCGCAAATTTTACAATGAAGAGAAAAATGAGTTCGATGTAGCCGCTTTCGAACATGCCTGCAGACTATGGACTGTCGTTCTTGAGATCTCAGTTTTAATGGCGCAATTCCCCTCGGAAGAAGTAGCGAAGAATTCATTTGATTATAGAACACTTGGCTTAGGTTATGCCAACCTTGGTTCTTTGTTAATGATTAACGGACTTCCCTATGATAGTGATAAGGGTAGAGCAATTGCTGCTTCCATTACTTCAATCATGACCGGGATTGCATATAAAACTTCTGCAGAGATGGCCGCTGCTCTGGGAACTTTTGAGAAATATTCTGAGAATAGTAATGAGATGTTACGGGTAATCAGAAACCATCGTTATGCTGCATATAATACGGTTGATGCCTATGAAGATTTGAATGTAAAACCTCATGGTATTGACCCTGCTTTTTGTCCTTCATATCTCTTGAATGCCTCTTGTAAAGCCTGGGATGAGGCGCTGCAAATGGGAGAGAAGTTTGGGTATCGCAATGCACAGGTTAGCGTACTGGCTCCTACAGGTACTATTGGGTTACTCATGGATTGTGATACTACTGGCGTAGAACCTGATTTTGCATTAGTGAAGTTTAAAAAACTTTCCGGTGGCGGTTATTTTAAAATTGTAAATCTTTCAGTTCCGTTGGCATTGGAGAATCTGGGATATACAGTTTCACAGATAAACGATATCGTGAATTATATTCTTGGAACTCCTTCGTTTAAAAATGCTCCTTTCATTAACCATTCTGTTTTGAAGGCAAAAGGGTTCAATGAGGATGATCTTGCAATACTGGAGAAAGCTGCAGCGGGTACATTTGATATTCGATTCCTCTTCACCTATTTTACCTTGGGGGCTGATTTGTACAAAAGACTGGGTGTCTCTTTGCAGCAATACCAGGATCCGGCTTTTGATTTATTGGCATTTCTAGGTTTCAGCGAGCAGGAAGTGGAAAAAGTAAATGCTTATATCTGTGGAAGTATGACAATTGAAGGCGCGCCGCATATCTCTGAAAAGGATCTACCGGTTTTCGATTGTGCTAATAGATGTGGTAAAGAAGGTGTGCGTTTTATTGCTCCATTTGGTCATATCAGGATGATGGCTGCAGTTCAACCGTTTCTAAGTGGTGCTATCTCCAAAACTGTAAATCTTCCAAATGATGCAACCGTAGAGGATATTAGAAACTGCTATTATAACTCCTGGGAATTGGGCTTAAAAGCAATTGCTCTTTACAGGGATGGCTGTAAACTCTCTCAACCGTTAACAACTGCTTCAAAATCTTTCGAAGCAAAACCGCATGAGCTTACAGAGAATGAAGTTCTTGATGCTGCGAAGAAGCTTATTCAATTATCAACAGATACAACTTTTAAACGTCAGTTGTCCAGTATTGTCCACCGAAAAAGATTACCGGATCGTAGGGGTGGATTTACGCAAAAGGCGAAAGTAGGGGGACATACCATTTTTGTTCGCACAGGTGAGTATGGAGATGGCACCTTGGGTGAGATATTTATTGATATGCATAAAGAAGGTGCTTCCTTCAGGTCTTTGCTTAACTGTTTTGCAATTGCTGTGTCAATCGGATTACAATACGGAGTTCCGTTGGAAGAATACGTAGAGAAATTTATCTTTACACGCTTCGAACCATCAGGTCCTGTCGACCACCCGAATATCAAAACGGCTACTTCAGTAATCGATTATATCTTCCGGTTGATGGCTATGGAATACCTGCAGCGTGATGATCTCGTTCAGGTGAAACCAACAGCTATAACCCGAAAGGAAAAGAAATCTGAATTGCCTCCTGCTATTGCTCCGGAAAGTGTAACAATGAGTTATCAGCAGCCGGATCAGACACAGGCCTTCCTTGGACAAATGATGGGCGATGCACCGATCTGTTCAACCTGCGGACATATCACCATTCGTTCAGGATCCTGTTATAAATGCCTGAATTGCGGTACCAGCATGGGATGTAGTTAAAAATTATGGAAGTCACTAAAAGAAAGGTTCAGCTAACGAAAATTTTCTCGTTTGATACAGCGCATGCACTTGAAAATTATCCGGGTAAATGTCGCCATATTCATGGTCATACATATATACTTCATGTGACAGTGAGTGGTGAAGTGAAAGATGAAAAAGGCGACCCTTATGATGGAATGATAATTGATTTCACTGACCTGAAGAAATGGGTGAATGAATCAGTAATTCGTCATTTCGATCATTTTCTTTTGCTGAGAAAGGGAAGTGAACTGGCTAAATTGAATTATCCTGAATGGGATCGGATTTACCTGACCGATTATCAGCCAAGTTGTGAAAATATGTTGCTGGATATTTGTGATCGTTTAGTGAAATCAACGCCGGATGGTTTACAG
>JBIIRF010000121.1:0-6655 GCA_044341715.1 Bacteroidia bacterium
ACTGAAAGATCGTGTTGCGCAGATGTTCTCTTTTAACAAAGGGACTTCCACGCAGGATTATCCTTCGTCGCTGATGGGTTCAATTGCACTATTACGTCAGACATATCTCGATGCTGATTGGTATGCTAAAGTAACAGCACGTGAATTCAATATCTCACTCGAAGCATTCAATGCCAATAAAAACCTGCCGCAGATTTTTGAAGTGAAAGATTACCGCTCAGCTTTTCGTGCAGATAAAATCGATGAAGAGTTTAATGTGAATTATATCATCAAAGGAAGCGGTGATGAATACAAACGATCTGCAGAACTTGCAGCAACAGGTAGTAAGTTTATTCTTCCATTGATTTTCCCGAAAGCTTATGATGTGAGCAATCCTTTTGACGCGCTGAATGTGAGTCTGGGGGAGATGAAGCACTGGGAACTCGCTCCCGCAAATGCTGCAGTGCTGGAAAAAGCAGGTGTGCAATTTGCCCTCACCAGCGATGGTTTGAAAGAGAAGAAGGAATTTATTCCGGCCTTGTTAAAAGCGGTGAAGCATGGACTCAGCAAAGAAACCGCTCTGCGCTCCCTGACTCAGGTTCCCGCTGCTATGTTTGGCGTGAGTGATAAATTAGGTGCAATTAAACCGGGAATGCTGGCAAATTTCTTTATCTGCAGTAAAGATTTTTTTGAAAAAGACAATCAGATGATCGAAAGCTGGGTCGCCGGAAAAAGATACATTATTCGTACGGCAGATAGTCTGGATATCCGAGGGAAATATGCAATGACAGTTGATACGTTGAAAGGCTGGCAGCTGGTTGCTTCAGGCGATATGAATGCACCTGACTGGAATCTGCAGAGAGATACAATGAAGATCAAAGTGGAAGCTTCTTCGTTTAGTTCACAGTGGACATTCAAGTTTGAAACCGGCAAAGGAAAAGGCATGTACCGGTTAAATGGAAGTGTTTCGGAAGATGGAAAGAGCATCAATGGTCAAGGACAAACACCTTCCGGAAAATGGCTCACATGGACTGCCATTAAAGAAGGTCCTGCTGAAGAGAAAAAAGATTCTGCCCGTAAGGATTCTTCCTTCGTGATGCCACGAGTATTTGCTCCGATGATGGCGTATGGATGGGAAAACTCAACGTCGATTCCAAAAGCAGGTGCTGTATTGTTCCGCAATGTAACGGTATGGACCTGTGAAAAAGAAGGTGTCCTGAAAGAAACCGATGTGTTGATTCGCGATGGAAAGATTGTGGCGATCGGAAAACCAGGTCCAAATGAGAAACCGAATTATTCCGGCATCACAGTGATAGATGGAACCGGTAAACATCTTACTCCGGGAATCATCGATGAACATAGTCATATTGCCATCAATGAAGGGGTGAATGAAGGAACTCAATCCATTACTTCCGAAGTGCGCATAGGAGATGTACTGGATCCGGATGATGTAGATATTTATCGTCAGCTTGCAGGCGGAGTAACCACATCGCATTTGCTGCATGGAAGTGCCAACGCGGTAGGCGGACAAACGGCATTGATTAAATTACGGTGGGGACGCACAGCCGAAGAACTGAAATTCAAAGGAGCAGATCCGTTTATCAAATTTGCGTTAGGGGAGAATGTAAAGCAAACCAACTGGGGCGATAACAATGTCTCCCGTTATCCTCAAACAAGAATGGGAGTGGAGCAGATTTACTTCGATGGATTCAATAGAGCAAAAGCATATCACGCAGCATGGACTACCTTCAAAGCAGGTAAAGCTTCGGTAATGCCTCGCCGTGATCTCGAACTTGATGCTCTTGCAGAGATTTTAAATAAAAAGCGATTCATCACCTGCCACAGTTATCAGCAGGGAGAAATCAATATGCTCATGCATGTAGCCGATTCATTTGGATTTACAGTGAACACCTTTACGCATATTCTGGAAGGATATAAAGTAGCTGATAAAATGAAAACATATGGAGCAGGCGCATCTTCCTTCGCCGACTGGTGGGCGTATAAATATGAAGTGATCGATGCCATACCATACAATGGTGCGCTCTTGTATAAAAGCGGAATCGTTACAGCATTCAATAGTGACGATGCAGAAATGGCACGACGCCTGAATCAGGAAGCAGCCAAAGCAGTGAAATACGGAAACGTTCCTGAAGAGGAAGCATTGAAATTTGTTACGCTCAATCCGGCCAAACTCCTGCATATCGATGCGCAGGTTGGTAGTATCAAAATCGGGAAAGATGCAGATCTGGTTCTGTGGAACGGTCCGCCTTTATCGGTGTATTCAAAACCGGAACAGACTTATGTAGACGGTATACTTTATTTCGACCTCAAACGTGACGAAGAGCTGCGCAAGAGAGATGAAGCAGAACGTAACCGACTCATCCGGAAAATGCAGGATGAAAAAGCAAGCGGAGGAAGCATGCAGCGTCCTACTACTACCTTAAACGAAGAATATCATTGTAACGATTTAGAACATTTACCTCACTAAGCCATGCGATTCCAACATATTCTCCTTCTTCTCCTATTAATCACCGTTAGTGCATCGGCTCAGCGTCCGTCACCGGTGAATGAAAAAAAGCGTGTATTATTACTCGGCGCAAAGGCACATATCGGCAATGGTAATGTCATCGATATGAGTGCCATCGGACTCCTCGATGGAAAAATCAGTTTTATCATGGATGCCAAAGGATTCAAGCCGGATCCCAGAGCATTCGATACCATCATTTATGTACACGATAAACATGTGTATCCCGGATTCATCGCGTTAAATACCAATCTCGGATTAAGCGATCTGGAACTGGTACGCGCTACCAACGACTTCCGGGAAGCAGGTTCACTCAATCCAAGTGCGCGTGCTGTCATTGCCTATAACACCGACTCACGGGTGATCCCAACTGTTCGTGACAATGGTATCCTCATGGCACAAATTGTACCGCAAGGTGGATTGCTCTCCGGAAGTTCATCACTGGTGCAGTTAGATGCGTGGAACTGGGAAGATGCTGTCATGAAAACCGATGAAGGCATTTGGGTAAACTGGCCCTCGATGCGCATCTACAAAGCTCCATGGGCTGATCCTGAAGATGAGCAGAAAGAGCGCAATGAGAAAAACCTGAAAGCGTTATTCAAATTATTTGATGAGGCAAAAGCATATGCGAATAGTACAGGACAGCCGGTAAATCAACATCTCGAAGCAATGCGTGGATTGTTTAACGGAACAAAGAAGTTGTACGTGCGTTGTGATTTTGCCAGAGAGATAATTGAAGCCGCATCGTTTGCTGATAAATACAATTTGAAAATGGTGATTGCAGGTGGAGCAGATAGCTGGAGAGTAACAGATGTATTAAAATCCAGGAACATTCCGGTGATTTTAATACGTACACATTCGGTGCCTTATCGCGAGGATGAAGATGTAGATATGAAGTACAAACTTCCGTATCTCCTCAAACAAGCGGGAATTGAATTTGCCATCGCCGATGATGGATTCTGGCAGCAACGTAATCTTGGTTTTCAGGCTGGTTCTGCGGCAGGGTATGGATTGACAAAGGAAGAAGCATTGATGGCGATTACTTTGAGTCCGGCTCGTATTCTGGGAATGGATACCGTTTGCGGAACATTGGAAGATGGAAAAGACGCTACTTTATTTATCTCTAACGGTGATGCTCTCGATATGACCGGAAACAAAGTGGAGTTGGCGTTTATTCAGGGTAGAATGATAAATCTGGATAATTATCAAAAGGAACTCTATCGCCGTTATATGGTGAAATACGGTTTTGCAGATTAATATCTTACGGAGAATTATAGAATATACTGAAATAATATTCCTCAAAAAAAGAGGCTGTTTCGAATTTCGGAACAGCCTCTTTTTTTAGGAGTGAAGATCAGACGCCGGGCTTCAGATATTCCTGCAATGATTTTACATAGGTTTCAAATGAATGTTTGCCTTTTTCTGTAACCGCACAGGTCGTTAGCGGATAATTATCTCGAAATGTTTTCTGCACTTTGATATAATCCGCCTCTGCAAGTTTATTGATCTGCACGCTCAGGTTACCGGCACTTGCACCGGTTTTCTCTCTGATAAACGTAAACTCGGCCTCCTTCACACCCATCAACAGCGACATGATCGACAGTCGAAGTTGTTGGTGCAATAATGGATCCAGATCTTTAAACATGTACATAGAATCAGGCAAAGGAGGTTACATTTTCGCGACTGGCTTTATTATAACGACTGCGTAACATATAGCCCGGAATGATGTATCCGAACAATACTGCAGCAGCTAATAGCAACAGTTGCGTTTCAAATCCAACATAGAATCCGATAGCGGCCAATGCCCAGTTGATTATTCCTCCAATCAACAACGGACGAAATGACAACGCTCCTCCGCTCACAAATAACCATACACCGTAGATCATCATCAAGAGAGGATAGGTGGCAAGTTGCAATACTCCGAAGTTCAGCAGCACCATTAACAGGCATACCAGGAAGGCGATGAGTATATAACGCATGAAATCATCGACAAAAGTTTTTACCCGTTGTTTTTTTTCTTCACGTATTCCTTTTACTACACTGATCACTCCGCCCAGTGGCATCAGCATCCATGCATAATAAGGATGTTCGTAACCGACCTTCATCAGCGAGTAGTGAATTGCACAGGCGATAAACACCAGCCATCCCCAGAGTAAATACCAGGAACCATTGTCCTGCAGATCTTTTTTTGTAGCTTCAATCATCGAGGTGATGATCGATAAACTTTCTTCTTTGCTAAGCTCTTTCATGCGAGTTGAAATTTTAAGCGTTAACTGTTTGAACTTATTTTTTCAGCGTAGCCATTAATTCAGTGGCGCGGTTTTTACCCCATGATGGCCATGCTGCATCATCGTGTTTATCGGTCTCGTATTTTTTCAATGCTGTTTCGATCATTTCCCTGGCTGCTTTTTTACCGCCACCTAATTGTTCCGGCATATACATCAGCGATTCTCCAATCACCAGGTACACACGAGGATTTTCAGCATTCAGTTTTTTTGCTTTATCATATTCAGTCATTACTTCAGGTCCAAGCTTCGCACCTAATTCAGGATTTACTCCAATGCGCATACCGTTGATCATGGCCATTAGCAACACAATTTCTGATTCGTCTTTTTGAAGTGATGCTGCCTTTTTAACAAAGCTTTCTGCACGATTTAATAATGCATTGGCTTCGGCAGTGTCTTTGTGTTCCTTGCTGATGATTGCATTGTAGAAACCTGCATGGTATTGTGAAATCCAATCGTTGGCAGAAGCTTGTGCGACCATTTCAACACCTCTAAGGATACTCTCACGATCTTTTAACGTTTTGCATGTATCGTAAGCAGATATGTAGCGCAACAGGAAGCGGCGTGTTTTTTCAGTCGGTTGTTGGCGAGCCTGTGGAGGTGCCGGACGTTGAGGAGCGGTTTCCTGTGCATTGATCGTGTAGTGGCAGATCAATAGAAGTCCGGTGATGAAGAGAGTTGGAAGTAGATTTTTCATAGTTTCTATTTGATGAGGGCAAATGTAAAGTAGTTTATATCGTAAACCAATTTAAAATGTTTGATGGTTATCTATCTATCTGTAAATCAACGATAAAATTTGATGTCGAATTGAATCGAAAGCGTACGTGCAGCCCCAAAATGGACTAAATCAGGCTGTTTTTTATAGCCTGAATCGACGTTTCCTACTTAATTCTATCGGCAAAAACTTCTTCCACCCAGGCTCTTCCCCAGTTTTCGATCTCTTCTGCCGACCATAAAGACGGATAAAAAATTCGTTTCTGGAAGCGTGGTGGGAGGTATTTCTGCCAGTTGGTGCCTCCGGTGGCTGCGATATCTGCCGGATCAGCCTGTAAATAACGTACTGCCGATTTATAATGTACCAGGGGCCAATTGATATTTACATTCACATCTAGCTGACGCAATGCTTGTCGTAAATCTTCGCGTTGTTGATCTTCGGGTGAAAGTTGCTTGTAGAGTGCCCAAAGATTGGTTGACTTTAAAAGATGCGCCGTTTCCATGAGTGTTTTGGCGTACTTCTCTTCGAACTGTTTCAGCGTTAACGTTTTTTTACCTGTTGCTAATTCAGTGGCTCCTGCTTTCCAGTAAATATGCTCAAACATCTCTTCAATACTGCCCGGATTTTTTTCGAAACCTTCACGTGCATCTTTATCTACGAGACGAATGAAGTCGGTAGAGTAAATTTCGATGGTACGGTACTGTGCACTCTGAAATCCGGAGGCAGGCAATAAACTCATTCTGAATTTTTGAAACTGCTGAGGCTCCATGCCATCTACCATGATGTCAAACGAACTCGTGAGGACAGCGAAGTAACGATTGATACGATCTATCCGTGCAGCCATAAATGCAGCGTCCGGACCACGTTCAACAATCTGCTGCATCTCATGTAAGGAAAGTTTGAAATACAATTCCGTTACCTGATGGTACATGATGAAAACACTCTCATCCGGGAATTTAGTGCGTGGATGTTGCAGGCTCAATAAAGTGTCGAGATGGATATAATCCCAATAGGTGCAAACATCAGCGTAGAGCAGGCCATCGAGATAGGAAATCAGATCCTGTCCCATGGCGGTGTATTTTTCTTCGAGCAGCTTAATGCGGTCGATGATAGGTTGTGGCAGACTCATGTTGCGAAAATAGCAAATTAGGA
>JBIIRF010000122.1:0-6632 GCA_044341715.1 Bacteroidia bacterium
TCAAATTCAATTCGACCAATCCGGAAGTATTGAAGGTGTTGAAAGAAGAATCAGATGCTGCCATCAGCCGTTCTTTCAATATCCTCCGTACCCGTATCGATAAATTCGGGGTAACTCAACCGAACATTCAGCAACTTGGATCAGGACGTATTCTGGTTGAATTGCCAGGTGTGAAAGAGCCGGATCGTGTACGTAAGCTCCTTCAGGGAACTGCGAAACTGGAGTTCTGGGAGACCTACACGTTTGGTGAGGTAGCCGGTGGACTTGTTGCTGTGAATACCCTGTTGGCGAACGAAGCGAAGAAAGATTCTTTGTCGAAGTCACTCGGACTTACATCTACAACACCGGTTATTGACAGTACTGCAACTGCTACAATTGATACAACTGCTGCTGTAAAAGATTCTGCCACTTCTCTGGTAGATAAAATGGGAAAAGATTCAACTGCGAAGAAGGATACATCTGCAGGATCTAAAACTTTTGAAGAGTTTGCCCGTGAGAACCCACTCTTTGCTGTATTATTCCCGGCTGACGGAAATGTGCGTACTCAGGAAGAGAAAAACATGGTTGACAAAACCTGTGTTGTCGGTTATGCATTGTTGAAAGATACCGGTAAAGTAAATACCATTCTTGCACGTGAAGATGTAAAAGCATCATTGCCGAAAAATCTTCGTTTGCTGTGGACTGTAAAACCACGTAATCCTGAATCTCCAACCCTCGAGTTAATTGCCATTAAAGTAACCAGCCGCGATGGAAAAGCTCCATTGGATGGTGGTGCTATTTCTGATGCCCGTCAGGACTTCGGACAGTTCAATTCTGCACCGGAAATCTCCATGCGTATGAATCCGGAAGGAGCGCAGGTTTGGAAGCGTTTGACAGGTGAAAACGTAGGAAAATCCATTGCTATCGTTCTGGATGATCTGGTGTATAGTTTCCCGAATGTACAAGGTGAAATCCCTGGCGGAAGCTCAAGCATCACCGGTAACTTTGAAATCAACGAAGCGAAAGATTTAGCAAATATTCTCAAAGCAGGTAAACTTCCAGCTCCAGCACGTATCGTAGAAGAAGCTGTTGTTGGACCATCACTCGGTAAAGAAGCGATCAGCAATGGTCTTACTTCATTCCTTGTAGCAATTTTGATTGTATTTGTGTTCATGGCATTGTATTACAACAAAGCAGGTCTTGTTGCTGACTTCGCGTTGATTTGTAATATGTTCTTTATCATTGGTGTTCTTGCTTCACTTGGTGCGGTATTGACGCTTCCGGGTATCGCAGGTATCGTACTTATCATCGCACTTTCGGTGGATGCGAACATTCTGATCTTCGAACGTATTCGTGAAGAGTTGCGTTTAGGAAAAGGAATTCGTCTGGCGGTAACGGATGGTTATAAGCATGCCTTGTCTTCCATCATTGACTCTAACGTAACTACATTATTACTTGGTATCATCCTGTACGTATTCGGAAGTGGTCCTGTACAAGGTTTCGCAACGACATTGATCATCGGTATCCTTTGTTCATTGTTCAGCGCCATCTTCATCAGCCGTCTGGTATTCGAGTGGATGTTGGATACCAACAAAGAATTATCATTCTCCAGTAACTTCTCTAAGGACGCTTATACTAAAGTTAATCTTCCTTTCGTAGAGAAGCGCAAGATGTATTATACTGTTTCCGGTTTGATCATCGCAGCTGGTATCGTTTCAATCTTTATCAAAGGCTTCAACTTCGGTGTAGATTTCGACGGAGGTCGTACGTATGTTGTACAGTTTGATAAATCAATGACTACCCAGGAGATTCGTGAATCATTAGCGAAGCCATTGGGAGAAGCACCGGATGTTAAGACATTTGGAACTGATAACCGCTACAAAATCACAACCGATTACTTAATCGAAGAGAACACTGCTGAAGCAGAGGCTAAAGTAACAGGAGCTCTTTATGAAGGAGTGAAAGGTTTCTACGGTGCTATTTCAGCCGAAGATTTCAAAGCGACGAAGATCATCAACTCACAGAAAGTAGGTCCTACCGTTGCGGACGATATTAAGTCATCTGCTGTTTGGTCAGTATTGTTTGGTTGTGCATTGATGTTCCTCTACATCCTCGTACGATTCAAGAAATGGCAATATGGTTTGGGAGCTACATTTGCATTGCTCCACGATGTATTGATGATCCTCTCGATCTTCTCTATCTTCAATGGTATTCTGCCATTCACGCTGGAGATCAATCAGGATTTCATCGCCGCAGTACTTACTGTAATGGGTTACTCCATGACAGATACCGTGGTAGTGTTTGACCGTATCCGTGAATACCTCGGAATACATCCACACATGGATAAAAGGATCGTTATCAATAATGCCTTGAACGCGACCCTGAGCCGTACGATGAATACCTCTTTAACAACATTCTTTGTACTCCTCGCCATCTTTATCTTCGGTGGAGATGTAATTCGCGGATTTGCATTCGCCTTGTTGATTGGTATCGTAGTTGGAACATACAGCTCACTTTGCATTGCTACTCCGATCGTAATCGATCTGGACAAAGCAGAAGCGAAGAAATAAGTAAACATAAAGTCTTTAAAGGCGGGATCAGGAAACTGAATCCCGCCTTTTTTTTATGCCTTTTCTTAGGGGTGTTTTAAAATAAATGGACCTGTCGGAATTCAGTCAGGCCCTTTTTTATGCTCTTTTTTTTAATTTTTTTGGGTATTGAATTTCTGTGTGTAATTTTGGTATAACGAGACTTGAATTTATAGGCTCTTATCGTTTATTATCTAAAACCACAATTTTAAAAAAGCATATGAAAAAAATCCTGTTATTGGTTGTTTGGATGGTATTTACTACCGCATTGATGGCCCAACAAGTATTCATCACGGAAGATGAGAAGGTAGTAGCTTCGTCTATTATTGAAGAAACTCCGGAAGGTTTATTAACTGAATTTGTCTACCAACCCCAAGTTACAAATGGGAAAAAGATAACGGGCTTTATAAATACCACGGCTTATGATAAGAAATTGCATAAGACAATTCAATTTGATGGAATGCCTTGGTATAAAAAGGAGAATTACTTTTATGTTAATAGAATTTATTTAAGAGATAAAATCATTCTGTTTTATTTAGTTCAGAATGAGAAGCCTGCTAAGTTTGATGTCGTAGCGGTAGAGCTAAATAAAAGTACACTGAAAGGTAGTTTGGAAGAGAAGATTTTGTTTTCTGGTGATGGTTATGCCAACGTGACAATAGACAATCCGGGAAAATCTGATTCAGATCTGTTTAAAATTGGTTCATTTAGATACCCGAATAGAGATTTTTTTGAACCAAAGATGTTTGGTAAACAAAATTTCGAAAACAGTACTTCTGCAATACATGTGTTTACCAAAGACTTGAAATTGGTTCATTCTTCTTCGGGTGAAGCTGAAATGACAACGTTTTTTGGCGGATTTGATGCGAGTGGTAAGTCGAGTGACGGAGCCCCAGGGCGTAGAAAGAGCAAAAACCTGGCAATTAAAGGTGATTATGTTCAAGTGAAAAATCAGTGGAGCATGGATGAAAAACAACGGCAAGATGTACTTAAGAAATTGATTTTAGTGTAATAAAAAAAGATGGAAGTGTAGATGCCAAAAGTGTGAACTTGGAAGAGTATCAATTGTTAACTTGTTTTTCTTATTACAATGAAACCCGGAACGAAATTACTTTTGTAGGTATGAAGAAAGGTGAATCTTCTGAATATTTCAGCGGAGTTCAACTTGTCGCCATTAATGCTGACTCCTATGGTGTAACACAGGAAAAATTTATTCCATTTGCTGAAGATTTGGTTAAAAAGACAAATCTTTTTTATGGATTATCTAAAAGCCCTTCCGGTCAATTGCCTTCAGAGTTGATATTTATAGATTTAAAGGAGTCGAAAGATGGGGCTGCTTACCTTGTATGGCAGTTTTTTAAAGATAAAAGTTATACTAGGCAAAGTGCTTCTGCTCCTCGTACGCGAAATGAGGTTAGAATGAATAATATGATGAATAAGGTGACAATTATGGAATATGGGCCATTATTAATATTGGGGTTAGATAATAAGTTGAATCAGAAGTGGATGAATTTCGTTCCCAGTTTGATTCAAGAAATGACAGAGTTTCGCATGATGAAACCATTCCTCAAAATAATTGATGAGAAACTGCATGTCTATTATAATGAAAATCGTGAGGTTGTAAATGCTGGATTTAATGTGACTGAAAGACAGAAGTCCAAGGATTTGTATTCCACGTGTCCTGTTGATTTAATTGTTGAACCTGATGGCAAAATGAGCCGAAAGGCAATAGGGGACGAAAAATTAATTGGTAAACGTGTGCTTTATAATGATCTGGGTGAAGATCAATTCATTGAAAAGAATGTTTATTTTTTGATACTTTCTCATAAAATGCTTGCACGTCCTGAATTTATTAGAATAACGTATTAGATTCCTTTAATTTATGGATTATCTAATGTGTTCTCCGTAAAAAAATTATTGCAGATAGTTTACATGTGAAATCGTGTATGCTATCTGCAATCTTTTTAATGGTGAATTGAATTAGTTGTTCTGCTTCTCCGAAGTACTTTTTTCCGAAAGTTGTTTCTCAACAATGGCAATTCCTTCTTTTAAACTTCGTGGGTGATACCCCAGATCACGTTCTGCTTTTTCAATGATAAAGCCGGTTTTGAGCGGACGTGCAGCAGGTTGTTTGAGTGAGGCAGTGGTGATCGGATGTATATGCTTTTTATCGAGTCCAAAATAATCAGCGACCGTTTCGGCAATCTCCAGTATCGACATTACTTCTCTGCCGCTCACATGATAGATTCCCTGCACCTTTCTCACAGCTGCCTGAATGCAGGCCTCTGCCAGGTCTTCAGCAAGGGTCGGACCTCTGAACTGATCGTTGATCACATTGATGTCTTTTCCTAGCTCCAGGGAGCTCTTTGTCCACAGAATAACATTCGACCGTTGAACATCATCTACTACGCCATAAATGATCATGGTGCGTAATATGGCCCAAGGCAAACCACTTTGCATGACCATTTCTTCGGCGGTTACTTTTGAGCGGGCATACACACTCAGCGGTCCAACAGGATCAGTTTCTTTATATGGACCGGAAGTGCCGTCGAAAACAAAATCAGTACTTATATCGATAAAATGAGTTCGGGTATTGGCGCAGGCATCGAGGAGATGACGAACGGTTTCTACATTGTGTAACTGACACGCCACAGGATCCAGTTCGCAGGCATCTACATTGGTCATGGCCGCAGTATGGATGATACAGTCCGGTTGGTATTGCTGAATAACGGACTTTACTTTTGAGGCATCAGTCAGATCGAGCGATTCGTATACGTATCCGGTTTTTTCATGAATACGATTTTCTCCTCTTGCTGTAGCAATCAGGCTGATATCGTCGTGTTTTCGTAAAGCGTAAACGAGTTTTTGTCCAAGTAAGCCGTTGGATCCGGTGATCAGTATTTTCATGGGGTTCATTTTCATGCAAAACAGGATGGCTCTCCTACGACAATACTTTCATCAGGATTTCCACCTGTTCCTTAGTCCCCAATACGAATAATTTGGAATCAGGTTTCATTAAAGTTTCCGGTCCGGGATTAATTATGTACTCTCCACTGCCGGTTTTATAGCCGATCACGTTCGCGCCGGTTTTATTTCTTATTTCCAGTTCTTTAATGGTCTTGCCTTGTAAATGGACCGGCAGATTATTGCATTTAATTTCTTCGAGGCGAATATTGATACGTCCTGTAATATGATCGATGAATTCAAGAACATCCGGACGAGTCACCAGTGTAGCCATGTGAGTACCACCAATCTTATCGGGCATAATCACGTTATTGGCACCGGCACGACGCAGTTTTCCCTCTGAAGTATCTTCGGATGCTCTGCTAATGATTTTCATCTCCGGACGCAGCTCTCTGGCGGTAAGTACAACGAAAACGTTTGCAGCATCATTTGGTAGAGTGGTGATGAGTGCTTGTGCTTTATCAATACCTGCCTCGAGGAGAATTTCATCACGGGTAGCATCTCCTTCAATAAAGAGAAAGTCTTCCTGCTCGCGAAGTTCAGCAATGGCTTTCTCGCTGTTTTCAATCACCACAAAAGGGTGGTTGTGCGACCATAATTGCTCACAGGCCTGCTTCCCGTTACGGCCATAACCGCAAACTATTATATGATTCTGGAGTTTATCAATCATCTTAAGTACTTTTCGGTATTTGAAATAACGTTGCAATTCTCCTTCCATGATATAGGAGGTGATCAGCGACACACCATAGGCGAAAATTCCGATGCTTACAATGATCAGTATAACGGTGAACCATCTCCCTGCATCGGAAAGTGTATGCACAACGCCCAGTCCAACTGTGGAAAGAATAATAATAGTGGTATAAAATGCTTCACTGAAAGAATAGTTTTCAATCAGCATATAGCCTGCAATTCCAAATACCATTGTGCCGATGATCAACATGGCGGCAAACCGGAGTTTCTGAATGAAATGGAAATGCTTTTTGTGCATAGGGCGAAATTAGAACAAAAAATGCACGCAGAAACGATTCAGGTGTTAATCATAGGGTAAGGCGATTTAAATAAGTAGCCTGGCGAAAAGTGAGCTGTTTTCTTAACCTGATA
>JBIIRF010000123.1:0-6616 GCA_044341715.1 Bacteroidia bacterium
GAATGCAACCGGAGGAGGAGAACGTTCGCGATATTTATTTCAGATAGATCAGGATATTCTGCGATATTATCCGCCTGAAACGTTGATATATCAACAACAAGAAGCGACTGTTAAACCGAATGATGCTAATCCAATAATAATTGAGAAAACAGAAAATGTAATTCAGTTATTGAAGAAAAAGTTTTGTGGTCCTTCCGATGAAACAAATTTATTCAAAGGGTTAAGTGCTTCAGCATTGAACACCTATATATCCTGCCCGCTCAGGTTTTACCTCGATCAGCTTGCCGGGATTCGGCCGGAAGATGAACAAGAGGGTTTGAGTGCAGGACACTTTGGCAATGTTCTTCACAAGAGCATGGAATTAGCTTATGAAGAAAAGGGCCTGATTAAACCGGAATACATAAAGGAATTGCCCGAAAAAATCCCCTCATTGGTAGAACAGGCTATTCGGGAAGCGTATGGGAAACCTGTAAATACCGGACACGATTTTCTGATGAAAGGTGTTCTGACTGAATTGGTAAAACGAATAATTGAATTTGATCTCGATAATTCACCATTTGAAATCATCGGATTAGAAGAAAAACTGACCAGCGCTATTGAACTTCCGGACGCAGGAGTGGTTTTGTTGAAGGGGATTATTGATCGTCTGGATATTTTCAATGGAGAACTTCGCATCCTCGATTATAAAACCGGGCGTGACGTTGTTAAAGAGGCCGATGACCTTCAATTGCTTTTTACAGATCCGGTTTATAAACTGAACCTGCAATTATTGCTTTACGTGATGTTAACTCGCGATTATTATCCGGATATGGAATTCCCTGTCAAAGCCGGAATTTTTAAAATGCGTCAGTTTGATGAAGGCATCACCTGGTTGCAGGAAGAGTTACCGGTAACAGATGATCAGATTCAGGAATTCAGAGAAGGACTAAGTGCTCTCGTTACTGAAATTTTTAATCCTGAGAAACCATTTATACAAACTACGGAACCGGAGAGATGCCGTTTTTGTGATTACAAGGGTCTTTGTGGAAGACTGAGCAGTTAGTTCACCAGTCTTTTTTCTCCTCTTTTGCCGTCAATGAATCTATCAACGATGTAATCATTGACAAGACGATACTGAACAGCATTGCCACCCAAAATCCATCTACCTTAAAGCCATCCTTCAGCAAATAGGATGTAACAAGAATAATTGTTGCATTTATTACCAGCAGAAAGAGTCCTAATGTAACTACGGTAATCGGGAATGTCAGGAAGATCAATATCGGTTTGACATAGACATTCATCAGCACGAGCAACAGAGCTACCAACAATGCTGTCGGAAGATTACTTACTTCCACACCGGGCATCAGTGTAGCGATCAAAAAGACAGCCAGAGCAGTCGAAACAATACGTATCAGAAACTTCATATTCGGAATTGGCTCAAAATTAAAGATTTTAATGATCTCCTGCTGTATTCCTTAAATATTATGCTCCTATAACTAAACAAAAGCACTATTTTGGTGTTCTCAATCGTACACCAATGATAGGCTTCCGGTTTTCTGCTTTTTTACCTCCCGAAGAAGATTCTACCTTCGATTCGATGTTGAAGCTATTTACCGAGTTGTTGCAATATACAGCCGGAGATGCCAACGAAGCCCTGGGATGGTTAACCGAGCTGGACAGAGAATATAAATTCAGCAAACCGAACTATGGAATCGGTGACTTTATCAATGATCTTAAAGAGAAAGGGTTTTTAAAGGAGAACGACGACAAACAGTTCGATATAACAGCCAAGACTGAACAAACCATCCGAAAACAATCTCTTGATGAAATCTTCGGTAAAATCCGTAAGTCGGGTCGCGGAAGTCATAAGTCCAATAAATCCGGGACCGGCGATGAAATAAACGCAGACCTACGTCCATGGGAATTTGGTGATACTCTTGACCAGGTAGATCTGACCGGCTCCATCCGCAATGCTCAGGTACGACATGGAATTGACGAATTCAGTATGTCGGAAGATGATCTTGAGGTACAGGAGCGCGAACACAAGAGTAATCATGCCACTGTTTTAATGATCGACATATCCCATAGTATGATTCTCTACGGGGAAGATCGAATCACACCAGCCAAGAAAACAGCAATGGCTTTAGCTGAACTTATACGGACAAGGTATCCCAAAGACATGTTGGATATAATCGTTTTCGGAGATGATGCCTGGACAATCGAAATAAAAGACCTCCCCTATCTGAAGGTTGGACCATATCACACCAATACATCTGCCGGACTAGAACTTGCCATGGATTTACTTCGGAAAAGAAAGACTCCGAACAAGCAGATTTTTATGATCACTGATGGCAAACCAAGTTGCATGAAAATTGGTAATAGTTATTACAAAAACAACTATGGTCTCGATCGGAAAATAGTCAACCATGTTTTTAATCTCGCCGGACAAGCAAAAAGATTAAAAATTCCAATCACCACATTCATGATCGCCCGCGACTCTTACCTGCAGGCTTTCATCCGTGACTTTACCAAAATTAACAATGGCCGTGCTTTTTACAGTTCATTGAACGGCCTCGGAGAATTTATATACGAAGACTACATTAAAAACAGAAAGAAAAACGTACGCTAGTGAAAGCATATCTGCAAAACATCGATAAAATAAAGACACTCGGGGAGTTAAAATCTGCCGGCTATCAGTCTCAATCCGTAAAACTGGAAATGAGATCAAATCTGATATCTGCATTGCAAACCGGGAAAACACTCTTCAAGCCAATCCTAGGGTACAACGAAACGGTAATCCCACAACTGGAAACCGCAATCTTGTCGCGTCACAATATCATATTACTCGGATTACGCGGACAAGCCAAAACTCGTCTTACACGATTGATGGTTGACCTGTTAGATGAATATATTCCGGTAGTAACAGGAAGTGAAATTAACGATGATCCGTTACGACCAATTTCCAAATACAGTCATGATCTCATTGCAGAAATGGGTGATTCCACACCAGTCTCCTGGATGCATCGTGAAGAAAGATATGTAGAAAAGCTGGCCACACCGGATGTTTCCGTCGCTGATCTTATTGGCGATCTCGATCCGATAAAGGCGGCCTCATTGAAATTAACCTATGCGGATGAGCGAGTGATTCACTATGGATTAATTCCCCGTTCTCATAGATGCATCTTTGTGATTAACGAGTTACCGGATCTCCAGGCAAGAATTCAGGTAGCACTTTTCAATATTCTCCAGGAAGGTGATATACAGATTCGTGGATTTCGTTTGCGTCTGCCATTGGATATTGAATTTGTTTTTACAGCCAATCCGGAAGATTATACCAATCGTGGTTCGATAGTAACTCCGCTGAAGGATCGTATTGGATCGCAGATTCTGACTCACTATCCAAAATCGGTTGAAATCAGCAGTGAAATCACCAAACAGGAGGCTAAACTTCCGGATGATCAAAAATCGGCAATTACCATTCCACCATTGGTGCACCGTTTACTTGAACTGGTTGCATTCGAAGCACGCAAGAGTGAGTATATCGATCAGAAAAGCGGAGTCTCTGCCCGACTAACGATATCCGCCTACGAAAATCTATACTCTGTAGTTCAACGTCGGATGTTGATCAACGGCGAAAAGAAAGGAAGTGCAAGGATTATGGATATTTACGAAATTATTCCTGCCATCACCGGAAAAGTAGAGCTGGTTTACGAAGGAGAGTTGGAAGGTATTGCGAATGTTGCCTATATGCTCATTGGTAAAGCTATTCGCTCAGAGTATGTGATGCACTTCCCGGATCCTGAGCGTTCAAAAAAGGCAAAAGCTAAAAATCCATACACTGAACTATTAAACTGGTTCAGCGAAGGAAAAGAACTGGATATGTTGAATTCTGCAAGTGAGCAAACGTATGTTCAGTCGCTGGAGGCATTACCCGGCCTTCAAACGCTCATTAAAGATTTCAAACCCGGAACTTCAAAGGAGGAAACGCTACTGTTAAAGGAATTCATATTACATGGAATGGCGGAATTCTCTCAATTATCAAAGCGGAAGCTGGAAAGCAGTTTACGCTTCAGCGATCTTGTGGGCTCCATCTTCAACATGAAAGAAGAAGACGAGGATACCGAAAACTAAATTCTAATCAGACTGTTTAAAATAAAAAAAGAATATGATAAAATTACTCTTATCCTTCCTCCTGGTGCTAAGTCCGGCTCAAAGCTTTTACAGTTTTAAAGTGAAAGATGTTGACGGCAAACCGATACAGCTATCTGCTTACAAAGGAAAAAAAGTACTGATTGTTAATACAGCATCCGAATGCGGATATACACCACAGTATGCTGACCTGGAGAAACTGCATAAGCAATATGGTAGCAAACTGGTAGTAATTGCATTCCCTGCCAATAATTTTGGCGGACAGGAACCTGGAAATAATACTCAGATTAAATCTTTCTGCTCTAAAAACTACGGAGTTTCGTTTCCTGTAGCTTCGAAAGTATCTGTGAAAGGCAACGACATTGATCCTTTATTCAAATGGCTTTGTGAACAGGAGAATCCTGATTTCAAAGGTGATATCAACTGGAACTTCGAAAAGTTTCTGCTGGATGAAAACGGTAAACTGATCCATCGTTTCCGTTCCAAAGTAAAACCTCTTGATCCAGCTATCACCGGAGCACTTTAAGCACTCTTGTTGACAAGGAGTCGTACTCCTTTACCGTGCAGTGAAACAATTTCAATCTGAGGATCCTTCTTCAGGTATTTGCGGATGCGGGTAATGAAAACATCCATACTGCGACCATTAAAATAATTATCATCACCCCAAATCAGCTTCAACGCTTTCTGACGGGGAAGGAGATCATTTTCGTGCAGGCATAACAGACGAAGCAGATCAGCTTCCTTTGGACTCAATTGCACCACTTCTTCCCCGTCACTTATTTTTCGAAGTTTATAGTCGAATTTATAAATACCGATTTCAAAATCTGTTTTATCCTCCAGTTCTGATGAGCCCATGCTACGGCGAAGAACAGTCTGGATTTTATGCAGCAGCACCTCTGTATCGAAAGGTTTGGTAAGATAATCATCACCACCGGCACGATATCCGGTCAGCATATCTTCCTTCATTCCCTTTGCTGTAAGAAAGAAGATGGGCGTTTTCTTATCCAACTCCCTGATTTGTTTCGCCAGTGTAAATCCATCTACTTTGGGCATCATTACATCCAGCACAATCAGGTCATAACCACCTTTCGTAAATGCCTGCAATCCGGCCTGGCCATCCCGAACCAATTCCACCTGATATGAGTTCAATTCAAGGAAATTTTTCATCACATTTCCGAAATTCATATCATCTTCAACTAACAGGATCTTTGCATTCATTGTATTACTGGTTTTGTTTTTTCAATGGTAAATTAATGGTAAATGTGCTTCCTTTTAATGGTTCACTTTCAACTTCAATTGTTCCCTGATGTTCGGTCAGGATGGCTTTAACGTAACTTAAACCGAGTCCAAACCCTTTTATATCATGAATATTTCCGGATGTTGCTCTGTAAAATGTATCGAAAATTTTCTTCAACACTTCTTTCGACATTCCAATTCCCTTATCGCTGATTGAAATAATAACTGATTCGGGTCCATTGTATACCTTCACATCAATTACCGGACTATCAGGACTATACTTATTGGCATTGTCAAGAATATTGATAAGTACATTCAGTATATGCGTTGGATCTGCAAGTATGGTAGTTTGAACTGCTTCATTCTTCACATTGATCTTTCCTCCGCGTTGTTCCACCGTCAACGACATACTTGAAACGGCAGTCTCCACCAGGTCGTTTAGATCTGTATCTTCCATTTTCAATTTCACTTCGCCTTTATCAATCTGCGCCATCTGAAGCACAGTTTCCACCTGTCGTAGCATACGTTGATTCTCATCCCTGATTATGTTGTTATAAAACTCCAGTTTTTCAGGCACCTGATAAATCCGTGGATCCCTCATGGATTCATTGGCGATTGCAATTGTTGCAATAGGCGTTTTGAACTCATGCGTCATATTATTGATGAAGTCATTCTTGATGTCAGCCAATTTCTTCTGACGAAGTACTACTTTCAAGGTATAAGCAAAACCCCATATTATTAATACAGTAAACGCAATAGAAAACAAGAGTACAACCCAAATTCCATCTAGCAGATAATTCAGCTTATCACTGAAGGAGATTGAGAGCATTTCATTTCGTTTGAATACATCGTTTGGAAATAGCATCAGTTTATAATCACTGTATTTCAGCATCACTGAATCGGCATTTTCCGACAAGTGCAGCCATTCCTTTCCTTTCTCCTTATATACTCCATATGAAAAATTTAGATTTAATCCCCTGTTGAACAACTCCCGGCGAATAATTGAATCGAGACTTTCTTTACTGATCCTGTTAAAAATATTTCCGGATGGATCTACAATCTGAAATGTAAGTTTCTGCATCATCGAATTCAGTTTCTTCAACCTGGTTTGCATCCGTTGTTGGGTTAACTGTTCGATGGAATCCATCATTGAAGAATGTTGATCAAATTTGAACGCATACACTTCCTTCTGTTCAATATCCTTTTCAATCCGAATGTCAATGGAAGAATCAACATTGAAATACATGCTTTC
>JBIIRF010000124.1:0-6614 GCA_044341715.1 Bacteroidia bacterium
CCCGACAATCTTGCTTCGATCCGCTTATTGGAACGTAATGCTTTTGTGAAGGAAGCCTATTTCAGGGAAGACTTCTGTTTCGATGGAAAATTTCAGGATACCTGCGTTTATTCATTGCTGGAGCAAGATAGAATTATAAAACTCTGATAAGTTCGATTACTTTTGCGGGTGTCGAGTATGATGAATAATCACCTGCAACTTATTCTGCGCTATTTTCGGTATTACCTTACCGCTACCAATCGCCATGGGCTGCAGGGGCCGTTTGCTTTTGCCTTGAATGAAGCTGTTTTTCGCAGAGATCATTCCGAAGATGTGCATGCGTCCATTGAAGCATTGCGACATGAAATGTTGAAGGATCATTCCAAAATAAATATTCGCGATTTTGGCGCCGGTTTCGGTGGGAAGAATTATCATGAACGAAGTGTTTCGTACGTAGCCCGCCATTCAGCTAAACCGCCGAAGTATGCGCGGATGTTGTATCGGCTTGTGAAACATCTCCAGCCTGCTGTTATCGTTGAACTGGGGACCTCTTTCGGTATCAGTGCGCTCAATCAGGCCGCAGGTAATCCGGCTGCAACCATTTATACACTGGAAGGTTGTCCGGCGACAGCGGCAAAAGCCCGCGAGAATTTCAAACGATTTCCACAGTATAAAATTGAAGTGGTGGAAGGACCCTTCGCAGAAACATTGCCTTCGCTCCTGAAACGAATTCCATCAGTAGATTATGTTTACATCGACGGGCACCATCGCCTTGAACCCACCCTTCAATATGCAGCACTCTGCAAACCATTTCTAAACCCAAATGCAGTAGTGATCGCTGATGATATCAATTGGTCATCCGAAATGCAGGAAGCTTGGCAACAACTCAAAGCCGATCCGTTTTTTACGCAATCCATCGATGTGTTTATGATGGGACTTTTATTCACGAACAACGATTTGAGTAAGGAAAATTTTGTGGTACGGTATTAACCTGCGTTGAGATCGTTTACTCAATGAGATGCTGTGGTTGAATGGCATTTCAGGATTGTTGTAAACTCGCGGAAGCCTGCCGTTAGCCGTTAGCTTTTGGCTTCGAGAACCAACTAGCGATGTTTTAACGCGGCGTTCGCTGCGGGGTCGCTGCGGTCGCTGCGTTTAAGCCGCCGAGTGTACATAGGCACTAGTATTTCCCCACTTTTCCCGAAATCTGCTTTGTCGCCAGTTACAACACGTCTTTTTCATTTCATACTTTACATAGGTAATTGCAATCACAACACCTTTGAGGCATCAATCATTAACTCTGGGTTTTGAATCAATCCGAAAATTATCCCTCCCAAACGTCGTTTTAAAACAACAGAACGAATCCATCCAACGTGTTTCTTATGTATTTTTGATCCAAAGCCATCATTGTGGAACCAATTATCAAAGTCCGTGATGTTTCGAGAATTTATAAAGTCGGTCTCGAAACTATTTATGCGTTGCGTTCGATCTCGCTCGATATCATGAAGAATGAATACGTAGCCCTGATGGGAAGTTCCGGTTCAGGGAAATCTACGTTGATGAATGTGTTGGGTTGTCTGGATACTGCTTCGGGTGGACAATATTACCTGAACTCGATTGATGTCTCCCATATGACCGATAATGAGCTGGCGGATATCCGGAATAAGCAAATCGGTTTCGTGTTCCAGACGTTTAATCTGCTACCTCGTAGTTCTGCGTTGGAGAATGTAGCCTTGCCGCTGGTGTATGCCGGTGTGAGTCGGGAGGATAGAGAGGCGCGTGCGATGAAGGCGTTGCAGGATGTGGGTTTGGGCGATCGTGTGACGCATCGTCCGAATGAACTCTCGGGTGGTCAACGTCAAAGGGTGGCTATCGCCCGGGCGCTGGTGACCAATCCTGCTATTATTTTGGCCGATGAACCAACAGGAAATCTCGATTCCAAAACTTCTTATGAGATTATGGGTTTATTAGAGGAGATTCATCAGAAGGGAAATACAGTGGTGCTGGTGACGCATGAAGAGGATATCGCCCGCCATGCGCATAGGATCGTTCGACTGAAAGATGGCCTAGTGGAATCGGATAAACTCAATGATGATCGAATTCTAAAGCCTGCGGCAGTAAAAGCATGAAAATTTATACCAAAACCGGTGATGCAGGACAAACTTCACTCATAGGGGGAACACGTGTCCCGAAACATCATCTGCGCATAGAAGCGTATGGAACAGTGGATGAATTGAATTCGTGGATCGGTTTAATCCGCGATCAGTCGATCGATGATCATAGCATTACTACACTGATTGATGTGCAGGATCGCCTGTTTACGATCGGTTCTTTGCTGGCTTCTGATCCCGAAAAGAGCAAAATGAAGCTGCCGGAACTCTCCGCGGAGGACGTTTTAACCCTCGAAAAGGAGATTGATCACATGGAAACGACCCTTCCCGAACTAAAATCATTTATTTTACCGGGCGGAAATACCATCGTTTCCTATACCCATATTGCCCGCTGTGTATGCCGCCGATGTGAGCGGATTGTGACTCATCTCAGCGAAGAATCGACTGTAAATGAACATATTGCAGTATATCTAAACCGCCTCTCCGACTACCTTTTCGTGCTGAGTCGCTTCATTGCTCAACAGAAAAATACAGCCGAAACACCCTGGACCCCCAAAATGTGAAAAAAAGGTCACAGTAAATTTTGGATTATTAGGATTTCATTTTATTATTTTTGCGCCCCCCTCCAAGGAGGATGAACAAATAAGTAAACCTCACGTTAAAACGAATTAAACTTTCAAATATGTACTGGACCCTCGAACTTGCACAACACCTTGAAGATGCGCCCTGGCCGGCAACCAAAGACGAGTTAATTGACTATGCGATACGTTCCGGTGCTCCGATGGAAGTAATCGAAAACCTTCAGGAATTAGAAGATGAAGGGGAGCCGTATGAAAATATCGAGGAGATCTGGCCGGATTATCCAACCAAGGATGATTTCTTCTTTAATGAAGACGAGTATTAACCACGATAACAGAAATTAAAAAATCCCCGAGTGATGCACTTCTGCACCTCGGGGATTTTTGTTTTATAATCTCTATGGCAAATCAGTTGCCCAGTTCGCTCATGAATTTAATGCGCATCAAACGGATTTCATCTTCGGTATAATCATCTTCGCCTAATTCCTTGAGTGCATCCATCACTGAATCACTCTCTGCGGTGCGGAAATACTCGAACACTTCATCCTGTCTCTCTTCGTCGATTACTTCGTTGATGTAGTACTGAATGTCGATGCGTGTTCCGGAAGCAACAATCGTTTCAATCTCACCAATCATCTCTCCCAGCTTCAAGCCTTTTGCATCGGCCATATCTTCGAGTGAAATTTTACGATCGATGTTTTGAATGATGTATACTTTGAGTCCGCTCTTATTCACAACACTCTTCACCACCAGATCCATCGGACGCTCGATTTCATTGTCGTCCACATATTTCTTGATGAGATCAATGAATGGCTTCCCGTACTTAGTGGCTTTTCCTGCACCAACACCGGTGATGTTTTTCAATTCATCGATGCTGATCGGATAATTCGTCGCCATCTCCTCCAGTGAAGGATCCTGGAAAATAACGAAGGGAGGAAGGTTTTTCTGCTTGGCAACATTCTTACGCAATGTCTTCAGCATCTCGAACAACTGCTCATCTGCAGCGCCACCACCTCCGGCACCTCCTGAAAACTCATCATCGTCGTCGCTCTCTGTATCGTCGAAGTTGGCGTCGAGGGCAATTTTAAACGGAGTAGGATTTTTGATGTACTGATGTCCGCTCTCGCTTACTTTCAGCAATCCGTAGTTGTCGATGTCCTTGGTGAGAAGTCCCGCCAATACTGCCTGACGAATCAAGGCTGTCCAGAAACGATCTCCACGTTCAGCACCTTCAGAGAACACCTCCAGCTTATCGTGTTTATAATTCTTTACCTGCTGATCAACTTTTCCTACCAGAATGTTCACGACGTGTTCCGCCTGATGTTTCTCTTTAATCAGTAAGATGGTTTCCAGCAAGAGGCTTAATTCTTCTTCTGCTTCGAGGAGTGGTTTTGGGTGCAGACAGTTATCGCAGCTATTGCAATTGTCCTGATCGTATCGCTCGCCGAAATAATTCAGCAATACACGACGACGACATACAGAAGTCTCGGCATAACCAACGGTCTCAAGCAAGAGCTGTTTACCGATTTCCTGTTCAGCCACCGGTTTACCCTTCATGAATTTCTCCAGCTTCTCAATGTCTTTGTAACTGTAGAAACAAACACAACGTCCTTCACGGCCATCGCGTCCTGCACGACCTGTCTCCTGATAATATCCTTCCAGACTCTTCGGGATATCATGGTGAATTACAAAACGCACATCCGGCTTATCGATTCCCATTCCGAAAGCAATCGTCGCCACAATCACGTCCACTTCCTCCATCAGGAATTTATCCTGGTGAGAAGCGCGTGTTGCTGCATCGAGTCCTGCATGATAAGGTAAAGCACGAATGCCATTCACCGTAAGTGTAGAAGCCACTTCTTCCACTTTTTTACGACTCAAACAATAAATAACACCTGATTTATTCGGATGCTGCTTCACGAACTTAATTATCTCCTTCAGTACATTCAATTTCGGACGTACCTCATAGTATAAGTTCGGGCGGTTAAAGGACGCTTTGAAAATCTGCGCATCCATCATCCCCAGGTTTTTCTGAATATCGGCCTGTACTTTCTCTGTCGCTGTTGCTGTAAGAGCGATAATCGGGAATTCACCAATCTGATCGATAATCGGACGCAAACGACGATACTCCGGACGGAAATCATGTCCCCACTCAGAGATACAGTGTGCCTCATCAATCGCAAAGAAAGAAATGTTCACCTCCTTCAGGAACTTCACATTCTCATCCTTGGTCAATGACTCAGGAGCCACATACAAGAGTTTTGTTTTTCCCGCTTTCATATCCTTACGCACACGGGCAATCTCTGCCTTTGTAAGCGAAGAATTCAGGAAGTGAGCAACGCCATCATCTGTATTAAATCCGCGAATCGCATCCACCTGATTTTTCATCAGCGCAATCAGCGGAGAAATAATGATAGCAGTACCCTTGCTCATCAGGGCCGGCAGTTGATAGCACATCGACTTACCGCCTCCGGTGGGCATGATTACGAAGGTATTCCGGCGCTCCAGGACATTGCGAATAATCGCTTCCTGTTCACCTTTGAATGCTTCGAAACCAAAATATTTATTTAACGCCTCCAGCAGCGTATTTTCAGCAACTAACATGTAGAGTAGGAAATTAAGGACGGCAAATTTACGTTATTTTTGCGCCGTTGCGACAGAAGAATCAAATTAAATCTGTGTTGAATTTGTATTTTTTTGTGCATGGCAATAACGATAACTTCGCTAGGGTGAAGATATTGTTTGATATTCACTAAAACAAATAAAGAAGAGAAGGATATTGCATTTATTGTACAATTTACCTGATCTTCATCATCTCGGAAAAGCGACTATGATCAGCGACAAAAAAATTCAGGCTATTGCAAAGAAAACGCTCGCGATTGAGGCTGAGGCGATTCAAGGACTTTCTGCATCGGTGAACAAGGATTTTGTGCAGGTATGTCACCTTATTCTCGGTAGCAAAGGTCGAGTGGTGGTGAGTGGGATCGGCAAATCGGCCATCATTGCTTCTAAAATGGTGGCGACATTTAATTCTACCGGTACTCCGTCTGTTTTTCTGCACGCTGCGGATGCTATTCACGGCGATCTGGGTATGGTACAACGCAATGATGTGGTGATCGTGATCTCCAATTCGGGTAATACCCCTGAAATCAAAGTGTTGGCTCCTCTGGTGAAAAGCGGAAAAAATCCATTGATTGCGATGGTTGGCAAAGCCGATTCATTTTTGGCTCAACAAGCTGATTTCGTATTGCTTACTGCCGTGAAACAAGAAGCTTGTCCGTTAAATCTGGCACCGACCAGCAGCACTACTGCTCAACTGGCGATGGGTGATGCTTTAGCGGTTTGTTTGTTGGAGATGAGGGGCTTTACCGAGAAAGATTTCGCCCGCTATCATCCGGGTGGAGCGCTGGGTAAACGTCTCTACTTAAAAGTGGAGGATCTATGGGGAAGCAACCCGCAGCCGGTGGTGGGTCCGGATGCTGCACTTTCAGAGGTGATTCTGGAGATTTCTTCGAAACGTTTGGGTGCTACGGCGGTGGTGCAGAAAGGAAAACTGTTAGGCATCATTACCGACGGTGACTTGCGCCGGATGATGCAGAAACAGGTAGATTTCCGCAAACTCAAAGCGAAAGATATCATGACCAAACAACCGAAAACAGTGGCCGGTGATACCATGGCTGTGGAAGCATTGGCCTTGATGAAACAGTTCAACATCACTCAACTTGTAGTGGCAGATGGAAGCGCCTATAAAGGATTTGTTCATCTCCACGACTTATTGAAGGAAGGAATTATCTGAGGCTGAATTTCTTTTTCGGCGGATTTTCCCAATGAGTGATGGTTTCCCATATTTTCAGCGTTATAATTAGTTTAATTTTGTCCGCTGGTTATTCAAAGATTTTGATGACCAGTTAAAAAAAATGAGTTTGAGTAAAGACCCGAATGAAGA
>JBIIRF010000125.1:0-6612 GCA_044341715.1 Bacteroidia bacterium
TTCAGTGTATCGTAACTTGCTCCGGTGATCCAAACCCTGGTATCTCGAATTCAGTATTAGTAAGCATTAACACAACTCCATTCCCGGTTGATTTTGCTTCTACAACTTTCCCTCCTAACTGTTTCTCTGAGACAGATGTAGCAAGTAATTACCTCGATCGCAGTACATCAAATGGATTTGGTGCGGTTGGAACTGGATCTGCACGTTGGAATTTCTACAATGCTTCAAGTAATACTGTATTAACTTTAACAAGTCCAACTCTCTCTGCAGGTGTTGATCCGAATACAAATTTAAATTTTGACGTAGCAGGTGCTACTTACAACGGAGGTGAAGTTGATACCATTCATGTGGAAGAGTCATCCGATGGTGGTGCAACATGGACAATCATTGCAACTCTTACCAATCAAGTTGGTGGTGTATTAAATACATTGGGTGCAACTACTACTTCTAACTTTGTTCCAACAGCAGCACAGTGGTCTAGCCTTTCATTCCCTGTTACTGCAGGTTCAAATCGTTTCCGTTTACGCGGAGTTTCAAATTTCGGTAATTCTGTTTATGTTGACAACCTGAATCTGTTTACTCCTCCTCCTTGCGTAGAACCTCCAACTGCAGGTAACGCAACAGCAAGCATCACACAATTCTGTAACACTAGCCTTGCCGATGTTACATTGTCTTTATCTGGAAATAGTTCCGGAATCGGACAAACTTATCAGTGGCAATATTCATTTGATGGCAGTGATTATTTTGATATCGTTGGTGCAACTACTGCCACATATCTCGCTACAGGAAATTCAGCTTCCACTTATTTCCAGTGTAATGTAACATGCGGAAGTACAACTGTACCTTCTGCACCTGTTTTTGTAGAAGCAGTTACTCCTCCTGTTGCGGGTGTAATTTCCGGTCCTTCTTCGGGATTTGCTTCTCAGGCTAATTCTTATAGCACAGCTGGTGAAAGTGGCAATCTTCAGTGGCTTGCTCGTTTACAGCCTGCAACTGCATGGTCAGTTATCTCAGGCGCAACTACAAATCCACAGAACGTATTCTTCGGTGCTATTGGTACTTACGATATCCGTTTGATTGCATCTGTCCCAGGATGCAACACTGACAGTTCAAACATCATCTCCACTACTATTACTATTCAAAACGATAACGTTTGTAATGCTGTTCCTGTAAACATCGGGGTTAATGGTCCATTCACCAACAACGGTGCAACTGTTGAACCTGGTGAAGCTCAAGCTCCAAATACAAATTGTAACGGTAATGGTTCATGGTGTGACGGATCAAGTGGTTTGATTTCAAACACTGTTTGGTTTACATTCACAGTTCCAACAGGTGGATCAGGTCGCTATGGATTTGCTGTTCCAGGTTGGGATAGTCAGGTTGCTGTTTGGAAAGCTTCAGCATGTAGTGATCTTACAAGTGGCTTAGGTACACTTTGGGCAGCTAATGATGACTCTGCCAGTTCACCATTTAATGCTTATGCATTAGGTTTCTGCTTAGAAGAAGGTGAAACTGTATACATTCAGGTTGATGGATATGGTTCTACTACCAACAGTGCATTTGCATTGAGAATCGACGACTTCGGTCCTGCAAATGCTTCCTTCACCGGACTTCCTTCTACTATCTGTGCTAATGCTGCTTCTGTTTCATTAACTGGAGCTGTTGCCGGTGGTACATTCTCTGGTTCTGGTGTAACAGGTTCTTCATTTGATCCTGCTGCTGCCGGTGCCGGTGTTCACACTATCACTTATACCTTAAGTGGTCTTGACTCTTGCTACTCGTCTTCACAGTCAGTAACTGTTGAAGCTCCTACATTTACTTATTATGCAGACGTGGATAATGACACTTATGGTGATGCCTCTGCCAGCATTTTATCTTGTTCTGCTTCAGCTCCAAGCGGATATGTAGTTGACGCTACTGATTGTAACGATGCTAACCCATCTATCAACCCAGGAGCTTCTGAAGTATGTAACTCTATCGATGATAATTGCGATGGTTTAACTGACGAAGGATTCGATCTTGACGGTGATACTTACACTACCTGTGAAGGTGACTGTGATGACAATAATGCTGCAGTTTACCCTGGTGCTACTGAAGTTTGTAACAACATCGATGATGATTGTAACACTTTAGTTGACGACGGTTTAACTTTCGTTACTTACTATGCTGATGTTGATGGCGACACTTATGGTGATGCTTCTTCTTCAGTAAGTACTTGTAATGGTGCTCCAGTTGGATATGTTTCTGGCAACACTGATTGCGACGACAACAACGCTGCTGTAAATCCAGCTGCTACTGAAGTTTGTAACTCTATCGATGATGATTGCGATGGTTTAACTGACGAAAACATCCTGGTTGCAGGTGCAATCTCTGGTCCGGCTGTTCAGTGCTTACCAGTTGCAACAGGTTCTGCTACCTTCTCTATCGCTCCAGTTGCTGATGCTTCTACTTACACATGGTCAGTTCCTGCAGGTATGGTTATCGTAACCGGCCAGGGTACTACTTCCATCTTCGTTTCATGGTCACCTGCTTCAATCAGCGCTGGTGTTATCGGAAACCTCTCTGTAGTTCCATCTAACGCCTGTGGTTCCGGTGTTGCAAGTTCAGTTGCAGTTGACATCAACTATACTAAGCCTGTAATGCCTAACTCTATCTCAGGACCAGTTAAAGTTTGTCCTGGTGATGTTGTAACCTACTCTACTTCACTCGTAGCTCGTGCTACAAGTTTCGTTTGGACATTGCCAGCAGGTATGTCAATCGTAGGTGGTGCAGGTACTAACGTAATTTCTGTTTCAGTAAGCGGAGCATACACCGGCGGTGTTATCTCTGTAAGCGCTGCTAACTCTTGCGGTGTTGGTGCTGCACGTAACCGTGCACTCAGCCTGAATGTACCTCCTGCTTCAGCTTCAATCAGCGGACAAGCTTCCGGTGTTTGCGGTGCAACAGGTGTTGTTTATTCTTGCGCTAGCGTAGTAGGTGCTACTACTTACAACTGGACAGTTCCAGCAGGAGCTTCTATCGTAAGCGGAAATGGTACTAACACCATCACCGTTGACTTCACTGGTTCTTATGGTGGTGGAAACATCTCTGTACAAAGCGCTAACGGTTGTGGTAACGGTGGAACACGCAACCTGTCTGTAACAGGTGCTCCTGGCTTACCTGGTGTTATCTCTGGTGACCAGACAATCTGCCCAGGACAAGCTAACGTACCTTATTCAGTAGCTACTGTTGCAGGTGCTTCTACTTACAACTGGACTGTTCCTGGCATCGCTTCTATCGCTAGCGGTCAGGGTACTAAAGATATCTTCGTAAACTGGGGAACTAACCCAACAGTTGGTCAATCTGTAACTGTATCTGCAACTAACGGTTGTGGAACAGGTGCTATCCGTTCATTGAATGGAATTGCGATCGACCTTGGTAACTGTATCCGTGTTGGAGAAACCGGTGCTGCTACAGCGCTTAACGTTTATCCAAACCCTGCTACTGAACTTGCTACTATCGTATTCAACGGAACCGAAGGTGCTGACTTCAACCTGAACATGGTTGATATCGCAGGTCGCGTTATTATGACTGAGCGTGGAACAGCAGTTGCTGGAATGAACCAAAGAAACGTTGTTGTAAGCGAAATGGCTTCCGGCGTTTACTTTATCAACATCCAGATCAACGGAGTTTCTGAGCAAATCCGTGTGATGATCGACTAATCGATCTCACCCGATAAAAGAAAAGGCTGCTCTAACGGGCAGCCTTTTCTTTTATAAATATTTACCCCATTCCTACTCTAAAAACCAGGGTGCATCAGCTTCCTCAAATTGTTAATTAAATAATTCAAAAAAGTCTTGCTTCGTGTGATTAAATATCGTATAATTGCATATTAGACCCGTAAAATAATTCTCATGAAAAATATACTGACCAAATCACTCCCGATAGCAGCTATGATGACCCTCATGGCATTGCCTCTTTTTGCTCAAAACTGCAATCCAAACATCCCTATTGATGGTGGATTAAGTGCTTTGCTGGTTGCAGGTGCAGGTTATGGCGCAAAAAAGATCTACGACAAGAAAAAAGATCAATAATCTTTTACTCTTGACATGAACTTAAGGTTAGCACTCTGCTGACCTTTTTTTTTGAATATCTAGCATTAATTGAACTGAAGAATGTCCTCATTTCTTAAAGATCCACGCCAGCGCTCAATCGGCCTTTTTATTCTGAAGGCTGTTCTTTTATACGTCGTTTGGTTTATCAGTTATGATTTCTTTATTGCACCGTCAGGCAAGGCAGACGCCTGGCTTAACGAACGTGTAGCCACTGATACCGGCACACTTCTTTCCATCACCGGATTTGATGGAGGAACCACACCGGGCATTCAACAAACTATAGTTACTATCAAAGGAAAAGAAATGGTGGGTGTTGGAAATCCCTGCAATGGATTTGAACTCTTTGTACTATTTACAGGATTCATTCTTTGCTTCCCCGGCCAATGGAAAAACAAAGCATGGTTCATCCCTGCCGGAATTCTTTTCATCCATTTTATCAATGTACTTAGAGCCATGTCCCTTGCTCTGATTCAATACAAGGCCCCGAAATATCTGGACTTCAACCATCACTATACATTTACAGTAATCGTATATGCCTTTATCTTTTTATTGTGGATGATCTGGGTGAATAAATTCAGTGTTCAGGTCCAATCTTCAACTAAATGAATTCGGCTTCCAAAGGAATTACAAAGCCGCTTAAACTAGCGGGTATGCTGATGATGGGATTACTGCTCATCTGGACCGGCTATTCACGCGAGAAGCGCCTGCTATTGATCGAACAGGGAATACCAATGCTCATCAACCGATATCCCAAGCCGGAAGTTATCCGATTCGAGAAAGAACAAATGAAAGGGAACCTGGGTGTAAAGATTCCGGTTAAGCTACAGTCATCTGTGTTGTTCAGCCTGCTATTTATGATGTTCTCCGCCGGACTATTATACCTCTATTCAGAAAAAGCTTCGGTTGCTAAAGCAGTTGTACTTTTATACAGCGGATATATGATTACTTGTTTTACCCTGCTAAAACTTGGACAAATGGGTGTAGACTACCGGCTCAGCACAGGTCTTTCACACTATCTGGAAGATTTATTTCTTTCTCCATTTACTCCACTCGCAGGTATCGTATTACTTAGGGCTTTCCGTCCGGTAAAAATCGACTAATCCGGTTCAGTTCTAAGGATCTTTTTAGCTTTCAGGACGAACAACAAATAACTCAATCAGGAGTACATTGCATCTTCTTCATTTACTATTCGAGGGCTACACCACAACTATAAATAACCTATGTTCTCGTCAGCAAACGATACTCATGATTTATTTCCAGGGCACTACAATGCCGGAATCATTTCAGTAATAAAAGAAATCAGAGATTAATTACTGCGAAGTCTCTTCACCAGAATATTACCGCAAATCGAAAAGAAATAACGTAAATCGGTTAACATTGGACGCTTCTCGTAAGCACGGAGGTACTTCAACTCTGAATCAATAATTTCATCCAGCGTGTTTGGCATATCTACATAAAACGGAGGAAGCAGACCCGGCTTGGAATAAATACGCTTCTCCTGAAGTTCTTTAGAGTAGAGACTAAAATAATGCTTACTCAGAGGACGCACACCCACAATTTTCATTTCTCCTTTAAAGAGATTGATGATCATCGGCAATTCATCCAGCCAGAAACGACGCATAAATCCGCCCCAGGTAGTAATACGAAAATCATCCGCAAACTTACCGCCGGCAGCTAATTTGTTCTGCTCGTAAACATACTCCTGAAGATACTCTGCATAAGGATACATTGTGCGGAACTTATAGACGCGGATAATCTTTCCGTCCTTACCGATTCTGTTCATTGCAAACAGCGGACCGTAAGATGGATTTAAATCATAACATGGCTGACGATCTTTCTTCCCCACAAAATAAGTGTAGTTGCCGATTTCTTTCACTTCAACAATTTTAAACCCGCAAGAAGCCAAACGACCCAATGCCTCTGCTTTTGACATTACACGGTTACGGCCATTGGTCACGAAGAAATAAATCTTCTTAAAAATTGGCATTTTCGGGAATACACGTTTGAAAATAAAATCGAAAATGAAATAAATATGCGCAAACCCGGGAACGAACTTACGCAACAAACGATAACGACGCTGCTCCTGAGTTTCTACAAGACCGATATATAACCCGCCATGAGGTAGTTTTTCATTTACAGCTTCCTGAAATTTATTTACAAAGCGGATATCATTGATCTTTTTAAGATTCACAATGCACTTTGTAGAATGATCTTCGAGGTTTTCAATATTGAAAGAGGTAGTGGTAATAAGGAATTTGGTATGTGAAGACTTCACGTCTACATACTTTCCGAGGAAATTCCTCACATCCGGCTGCATGTCTTTTAACAAGACTTCTTTCATAGTTCTCCTTTGCTGATACAACAAGTTACCTCACCTATCGTAAGGCTACTTTTATATTCTGCAAATTGGGATTTATTATGGGTGAACCCTTCATTTTAAAGGGTGAGAAAAGTCGATATTCCTGAACTTCCCTGTTCGTTTCGTAAACTTAAGAATTGTTTCAAAGCGAGTCAAGTC
>JBIIRF010000126.1:0-6607 GCA_044341715.1 Bacteroidia bacterium
CCGGTGGTGTACATGAACTGCCATAAACCGGTAGCTCCTACACGTGAAACGGCGATTGGATTCAATGCTGACTCTACTATTGAGAGATATTTGAATTCAAGTGGTAATCCTTCCTGATCAAGAATCTGCTCGAATAAGGGGAAATACAAATTCGATAATCCCATTGCGCGTTGTGTGAGTCCGCGTTTGCGGTTTGCGTAGAGATCAATAAAGCCTTTCACATGTTCATTGTACGAAAGCGGAATTGGTGAGTGAATAGCATTGATGCGCTCGGTGTATTCCTGATCAGTAAATCGTGGAATAGAACCCGGAACCACCGCATTCGGATCAAAGCAGTTAGCATCAAGTTGATTGTAGCGGACAACGTGTGTAAGCGTTACCAGACTATCCAGCATGGCTACAATCGGGTCGTAGGTTTCTTCTACCGATGTTCCGGCAGGAGTAATTTCACGGTTGTCCTGTGCTTTTGCAGATATAAAAGTGGTTAAAATGAGTCCGAGTATGGCTATGAAGGAGAATTTGCGAGTTGATTTCATTCTTGCTTTGCTGGGTCTTAGCTGTATGAAGGGTACATACATGGTTAAGATCGGTTAAAACTAATTGAAAGTCAGGGTAGTTTTCCTTGAATCTTTCATGACTTTTAAAGGCTTCCATCTTGATAACTCGCGGTTTATGCGGGTCAGATAGACCTTTAAGGGAGTCGTTTTCCCGGAATGAGCAGAATTTGACGGATTTTCTTACCCATAAACAATAAAATGCCAATAGGGCCGATTTATTGCCCGGGATCGACAAAGTTAAAAAGTTAGGGTGAATTGAAGTGAAAGTTGGGTGAAGATACTTTATTCAGCAACTTTCATAATTACGCCTTTCGCCTTGAGGGTTTTAAGCGCATAAGGAACCATGCTGAAAACTACACCCATTCCAACCAGAATATTCAAGAGCAAAAGGCTGGATATGTTTCTGAGCACCAATGCAGTAAGGATGAAACCAATGTTTACCAGGTATAAAGTCAGGGCAGCTTCACGGTGAGTAAGTCCCAGATCAAGCAGCTGATGGTGGATATGGTTACGGTCGGCCTGGAAGGGAGATTTTCCGTTCATCAGGCGGATAATGAAGATTCTTAAGGTATCAGCCAGCGGAATAATGAGAATCGCAATGGCCATAGCCGGACTCGATCTGAAAGGGAAGGCATAAGGCAAGGAAAGGAAGCTCATCTCCACGAAATTGATGCAAAGGATAGAGAGTATCAATCCTACAATCAACGAACCGGTATCTCCCATGAAGATATTGGCAGGCGAGAAATTGTACACTAAAAAGCCTAACAATGAGCTGAATAAGGAGAATGCCAGGATACATAACCCGATCTCTCCATAGTTATAAAACCATAATCCGAAGGTGAAGGAAGCAATGGCTCCGATTCCACCAGCCAGACCGTCAATACCGTCGATCAGGTTGTAAGCATTGATGATAGTGAGGATCGTGAAGATGGTTACTACTACACTTAACCAGTAAGGGATATCATACATCCCAAGGATACCATAAAGACTGGTTACGCGGATATCTGCAAAGAATACAATGATCAAAGAAGCAAACAATTGTCCGTAAAGCTTCTTATGCGCGGTCAATTCCACAATATCATCCTTGATGCCGATAAAGAACATAACGATGATAGAAGCGATAATGTATTGGATAGAGCTACTTTCCAGACCGGTTGTCCAAAAGGTATACGAGAATACTACTCCGGCAAAAATAGCGAGTCCGCCAAGGGTTGGGATGCTGGAGGCGTGTGCTTTACGTTCAGTGGGTTCATCAAATAAATTCTTGATCACAGACACCCGAATGATCGATGGGATCGCCATGAAGGTGATGATGAAAGCAGTAATACAAGCGAATGTGATGTTTAACATAGAAAGACTTTGAAGCAAAAGTAATGGAAGGACTGGTTGGTTGATGAACTTTATGGTGAATGGTCAATTTTCATTAGGGAAGGAGGTGAATTCATCAATCAATTTTAGAAGATGAATTTTTCCGTCTAATGACAAGGCAAAACTAGAACATCTATCCTATACAAGTCAAGTTATTTCTATCCTCTATAAAGGGGATATTTATAACCTTCCACTGATCTTCATTTAATGTTATGACAACAGTGTCTTAAACTGACTCAACGGTAAAGTGCTAAAAGTCGTAGTACCGGTTAAAGAGGTTGGTGCGTAAACCAGCTTGTACGAGGACAGTGGAGGTAGTTTTTGTTGGCTGCTCAAACCTGCGCATTCCAATATTGAAAAAACCATTCATCCGATAGTTGGGATTAATCAAATAATTGACATTAAGTTCCGCCCACATTATTTTGGTATTAAGCCCCTGCCCTACTTTATTATCGAAATCCTGTTCGCGGGTATTATAACTCAGGAAAACATTTTGTCCCCAGTTACTGCCAGATGTATCATAACCTACTTCAGCATAGCTAAGTCGCAGATCTGCATGCCAGCGTTTGTAATTATAACGAACGATACCAACTGCCTCAATAAAATTAGCTCCCAAAGGATGAGCAAGTGGCGCACGATGGTGCGAATAACTACCCAGACCTTCGCGATGCTGATAGGTATAAGGCCGTACATAATTGATCTCTCCCTGCAGATAAAGGTTCTTTACACCGAACACATCAAAACTCTTAAACCCTGCCTGTATTCCCTGCTTATTGGCCCACCAGCCTTTACCTGATTTCACATTGGCCAGCAGAAACTCATCGAGCATCACTTGCCCATACAGCAGGTTTTTACTGTTGATACTGATTTTTGCATTCAACCCTAAGAGCACATTATCCGGTGAACCGATACTGAACTCAACAGGACGCAGAAAGACGAACGGATTCATGTATCCAAGATCAAATCCACGTGCGCCGTTTAGAGAGTCAGCATGCCACACTACTGCTTCGAAAATTCCTACACTGGCATGTTTTCCAATGTTGACATCCAGGTAATGAATAGATGTATACTTCCGGAGAAATGGTGCTTCATCATTGTTATCTATACGAGTCAGATCACGCATCTCCGTAAAGAGATTCATGTAGCGGATTTTCCAGATATCGGTAACAATTTTTACATACGGGTAATGGAAAGCATTATCGGAGAGTAAAAGGGAACGATAACCATCACCAATGAAATTTTTATCCTGTCCGAATTCGAAAGTAAAATGTCTGTTCAATTGATAGTTGATCGAACCTGTAGCGAAAGCATAATCAAAATTGGAAGAGCCAAAGCGTTTAACTCGTCCTTGCCCGGGAACAATTCGGGTTGCACGCACTGATGAATCAAGGTATGCGGGAAACAAACTCAGGTTCTCATAAAAAGTAGCGTTGTATCCAAATCGTTTTCCAACAGAACCATTGACCCATACACCGCGCGTATTGTAATTAAACGAACTATCGCTGCCCTGATCCATTCCTGCTGCGAATTCAAATACCGGATCGAGATAAATCCGGTAATCACGTCCTTCCACCTGCAATAAATGTTCACTGAATATTTTTCGTCCGGTGAATGTATGATTGAATTTTTTATTCGGGTTCACCGGCACCATCACGAGTGAATCATAATACGTTCCATAGTCGTATTCTGCACGGTCTTCCGGTTGTAAAGTGTCCTGCAAAAATGAATATGCATCCGTCACATCGCGACGCATAAATGGCTTGATAGAAGTATGTATACCATTTCCCACATGATTCAGCTCACGTTGAAAAACCTGCTCCTGCTGGTTGCTGAGCGGAATAAATACACTTTGTGACCTTGCGCTGAACGAAAAATAAAGCAGACTAACGGCAATGAGTATACGTATTTTCATATTGTTTAATTGTTTCCGTAGATTTTTCCTTTGTACCAGATGCGCGATGTGCCATCCGGGAGATCGTACTTAAGTGTATTTCCGTTCAATTCGTAGCCGGTAATGGCCTCGAGTGTTACCTCGTAGGATTTCCCCTGAGTGAATATATGAAGACGACCGGCAGGATCTCTCCATGCCACATTGTTTTCGCTTAGCTGATACGATTGAGGCATGAATTCATCCAGCTCATACCGAACACCATCCAACATCACCATCAGCCGGTTATTGAAGTGAAACAACACGGTACGATCACGCACTACATAGAAATCCGGCGGATATGCCTCCACCTTCAGGAGTTTACCTGCCGCAAAAATTTTAAATGAATTATCATCAGCCACATACGCCACTACCTGAACACCGGCTTTGTAGGAGATTGGTTGAAACTTATCGAGTACTAAAATCTTACCATTATAAAATACTTTCAGATAATTATACAAGCCATCCACATAGGCAATAAGATCACCACCGGCTTCGAAGGATACAGGAGCAACATTATCGAGATCATAGATATGATCCTGATAATAGAATTTAAAAAATCCGGTATTGTTGACATACGCCACTGTATTTTCACCGACCTTATAATCACCCAGGGCACCTGTCAATGTAATCTCCAGATCATGCACCGAACCGTAAGCATACACCCGCAAAATATCAATGTTTTTATCCCGATATGCGATCAGACTATCGCTCGCTTTAAAGTCGCGTAAAAAATACGTGAGAGGAGTCACATTCCCTTTATCAAACACTTTCAACAGCAAATCACGCTGACAATACATATACGACTGCATTACTTCATAACTCGTGGCGGTCATATCGCCCAGCTTCGTCTTCTCTCCCTTATAATACACCATCAGATCATTCGCATTATTGGCATATGCAACAATGCTTCCTTTGGCTTTAAAACTGCGCACCTGCTGCTGTTCAAGAATCCGGGGCACACCATTCTCAAAAATATAGAGGAAGTTACGGTAATCCCTGAAGCCATGCACAAAAGTATCCTCCTCCCCGCCGGCCATCATTGGCAACGAGAGTATCAGGAAAAGAAAAAGTAGTTTAATGTGTCTCAAGTAATTTCAGTATTTCATCCAGTTTTGGAGTAAGAATCACTTCTATGCGACGATTTTTCCGACGTGCATCTGCGGTATTCGCTTTATCAACAGGCATGAACTCCCCGCGCCCTGCGGCTGTCAGACGGATCGGATTAATTTTACTGTTCGCCATCAAAATTTTTACCACCGAAGTAGCACGCATCACACTGAGATCCCAGTTGTCTTTGATCTCTCCGCTGCCATTCATCGGTACATTATCGGTATGCCCTTCAATAAGGATATTAATATCGCCGTTCTTCTCGAGTACTTTTCCTAAATCACGAATCGCTTCTACGCCTTTAGGATCCACCACAGTGCTTCCGGTTGCAAAGAGAAGTCGTTCTTCCATCATCACATAAACCTTTCCGTTTTTCATCTCAACGGTCAGCCCTTTGTCTTTATATCCTAACAACGCATTCGCCACAGAGTTTCGCAAGGCATTCACCGCTGAATCTTTTGCTGCCAGCATCTGCTCCAGTTCTGCTAATCGTTGATTTTTCTCCGACAGCTCTGCACTAACCGTGCCCAAAGCCGCTTCTTTCTCCGCCAATGCTTTGGCCTTCTTCGTCAACTCATCTTCCCGTTTCTGCAATTCCTCCTGGGTTTTCTGGAGATCACGGATCAGTTTCCGGGTTGCTTCGGAGTTAGCACTAGCATTCGGACCATCCTTCATTAGCTGCTGATAGGTCGCATTTAGTTTGTCATAGGTATCCTGTAAACCCCGCACCTTTGAACCACAAGTGGCAGTATCAGCCTTCAGTCCAGCCACCTGCGCCTTCAGGTCCTCCACCATCGCCGACAACTCCGCCTGACGCGTATTTAATTGAAGATTAGCCGCTTTCAGTTCTTCGTTTTCTTTATCGCAGGCAGCCTTCTTTGCTTTTAACTCATTGTGCATCCTGGAGGGGACACAGGAAACGGCAGCCATGCATACCGGAATCAGGAGGAGGAATAAACGCTTCATAGAGATCTTTGAATCGTCTAAATTAGGGAGTTGAAGCAGGTAGATTACCATGTATTTCTGTAATATTCAACACGTTTCTGTTGAAACATTTCGGCTTTCGGCACGATATTCATGGTAGGAAAGGGAGCAGATTCGATGACCTGCATCTTGACAAAATCAGCAGGAACTCCGAACTTAGTGTACGAATCACTGCCAACCTTTCGTTCATCGATTAAAGTACAACCGATAAATTGAATTTGATTGTTATGGAAAAGAAACTCAGTGACAACTGGATTACCGAACAACACATCGATTTCGAGTATAAAAAATATCTCCTGCTCGCGTATTTACAGCAAGTGAGTGAGAAGTTTGAAGAGACACGATTGTACCCTGCTCTCAGCGAATTGGTGCAACACTATCGAAATGTTGTAGCATTGCGCGATCAGAAAAAAAATCTCTATGATTCCTTTCCGGAGAAACTATCGCAAGCCGACTTCCAGCATTTCAAATTGGTTTATGAAAAGCTCTGCAACGATGATCAGCTGATGAAAGAAATTGAGAGTATTATCGCTTTCAGTATTCCGCAGTTTGAAATGCATATAGCAGAAGGGAAAAAGATTTACGATCTGATAGAATCAAAACTGAGCATCTTTCCGGTTGGAATTGTTCCTTTGCATACAGATGCCGGTTATATTTTCAT
>JBIIRF010000128.1:0-6490 GCA_044341715.1 Bacteroidia bacterium
ATCCTGCAACAGAAATAGTTTATGTACAGTCACGAACAGGAATCAGAATGATGGAAATATCTGATTTAAATGGCCGTGTCATGATACAGGATGAAACAGGCAGGAATGAAATTGTGTTGAGTACTTTCACTAAAGGAATTTACCAGTTGAAAATACAGTTCGAAGATGGATCGGTGATGGTGAAAAAACTGATAAAGCAATAGACTATTTCTGAATAACTGTATTCGTAAATTTATTGAGTTGCATTTGCATATAGTTGATGTCCTGTAATTCTACCAACAGGTCATCGTATGGAATTCCTCCTTCCTGACGGGCTTTCAATTCAGCAATTTTCGAATCCTTGATTTTACCGAGTTGCTTTTTCTTAATATACATCACCGGATCAATCACCGTTTTATGCAGTTGATCAATTTCCCGCTTCACATCAATCTTATGTTCTTCCCATTTTGCCAATTCGTAGGGAGGAGTCATTACACTAATGGCCGTATTTTTAATTGCCGGATCGAGCTGCATCAGGAATTCCGACTCACTATAAGGCAATCCTTCTTCGAACTGCGCCGAAAATGCCGCTAACAAGGCCGCATAAACTTCATTCGAAAAGTGAATACCATCATCCTTCAGTTGGGAGATGATAAAATCCTTCACACGTGCAGATGGTTTTTCTCCATTGGCAGATGGTTCGTCGACGGGCAGATAAAAAATCTGATCGGCATAGAGCAATAAAATACGGATGATTTCTTCTTCCTGAGTAAGTGTATCAAATTCATTGACTACAACTGCTTCCTCCTGTTGCAAAGCGAGTGTCAGAGGATCAGGTGGCGACCCGTCTTCACCATGACCCGGTTCCTGCACCGGCGGAAAATCATCTGCAGCTTTTTTATTGTTCTTACGCAGAATCTTATTCAGCTCATTGATCAATACCGTTTCCGCCATCTCCATCAGATCGGAGGTATGACGGATATATGCTGCACGTGCAATCGCATCAGGTACTCGGGCAATCGTCTCTACAATATCACGAATAAGATTCGCCTTTTTAATCGGGTCACCCTGCGTATCGTTCAACAGTAATTTTGTTTTGAAAGAAATGAAATCAACAGCCTGTTCCTTTAAGAACTCTTTCAGCTCATTAATGTTCACTTTCTTCGAATAGGAATCCGGGTCTTCACCATCCGGAAACAACACTACCCGAACATTCATTCCTTCTTCCAGAATCAAATCGATACCACGAATGGAGGCTTTGATTCCGGCAGCATCTCCATCATAAAGAACAGTGATATTTCGGGTATAGCGTCCAATTAAGCGTATCTGCTCCACCGTTAGTGCTGTACCACTCGACGCCACCACATTTTCGATTCCTGCCTGATGCAGTGATACAACATCAGTATATCCTTCCACCAGGAAACATCCATCATTGGCAATGATCGATTTCTTCGCTTGTGCAATGCCGTATAAATTTTTACTCTTAAAATATATTTCTGTCTCCGGCGAGTTCAGGTACTTCGGACTCTTCGGATCTGTTTTCAGAATCCTTGCTCCGAAGGCAATAACACGACCGGTCAGATTATGAATTGGAAAAATCACACGACCACGAAACCGATCGTAGATTTTATTATCCTGAACAATGGTCAATCCGGTTTTCTGCAAGAGTTCCAACTGATATCCTTCAGCCTGTGCTGCAGAAGTCAATCCATCCCATTTATCGGGAGCAAATCCCAGATTAAAACGACGAATAATTTCATCCGTAAATCCACGCTCACGGAAGTAAGTCAATCCGATCGCTTTTCCCTCTTCGTTATTCCAGAGATAATCCTGGTAGAACTGTTGCGCGAACCCGGTCACGGTAAACAAACTCTCGCGGAACGATTGCTGCTCTACAAATTCTGCAGAAGGCGCTTCCTCTTCAATCGTAATATTGTATTTATTCGCCAGATAACGCAACGCCTCCGGAAACGTCAGGTGCTCATGCTCCATCACGAATGTGAGCGAATCACCAGCCTTGCCACAACCGAAGCATTTAAAAAAACCCTTCGCAGGAGAAACAGTAAACGATGGCGTACGTTCATTATGAAAAGGACATAAACCCAATAAATTGGATCCCCGTTTCTTCAACGCCACGAACTCACCCACCACCTCTTCAATGCGGGCGGTATCCAGAATCAGTTCCTTGGTAGCGTTATTAATCATGTAGATGGTAAAGATACGTCTCCCCTAAAAATTAACGAATAAATAAGGAGAGAATACCTCTAAACTTTAATGATTCCTCTCGGTAGTAAATTTCACCAGTTGAATCAACGATGTTTTATAGGTGGATTCCGGCAAGGGCTCCAGCAAATTAAAGGCTTGATTCTGATATTGTTGCATTCGCTGACGAGCATAGTCAAGGCCACCCTTTTCCATCACCATCCGAATCACCTTCTCCACCCGATCTTTATCTTCACTATAACTCTTCACGGTATTGATCATAAATTTTTTCTCTCCGGAGCTGCTATTATTCAACGCATAGATCAACGGGAGTGTCATCTTATGTTCCTTGATATCAATCCCACGTGGCTTTCCTGTTTGCTCTGTTTGTTCATAGTCGAACAGATCATCTTTAATTTGAAAAGCAATCCCCACCGCTTCACCAAAATCATGCATACGTTGAATCATTTCTTTATCAGCGCCTACAGATGCAGCACCGGTTGCACAACAGGAAGCAATCAATGATGCTGTTTTTGCTGTGATAATTTCGTAATACACTTCCTCTGTGATATCCAGTTTGCGCGCCTTTTCAATCTGAAGCAATTCCCCTTCACTCATCTTACGCACTGCAGTAGAAACGATCTTCAATAAATCAAACTCTTCGTTATCGACAGAAAGCAATAAACCACGTGAAAGCAGATAATCGCCCACCAACACGGCAATTTTATTTTTCCAGATTGCATTGATGGAAAAAAAACCGCGACGAAGATTGCTATCATCCACTACATCATCATGCACCAGCGTAGCCGTATGCAACAACTCAATCAACGAAGCCGCACGGTATGTACTTTCAGAAATTGTTCCGTTGGTACCGGCCGATAAAAAAACAAACATCGGACGCATTTGCTTTCCCTTGCGTTTCACGATATAGTGCATGATACGGTCAAGTAAAGGCACAGAACTTTGCATCGCCTTGCGAAACTTTGTTTCGAACTCATCCATCTCCTGGCGGATAGGATGTTTGATTTGATCAAGGCTGAGCGACATTGATTATCTCGACTGGAAGGCTACAGGAAGATTATATTTAACTTTCACCGGCTTCCCGTTTTGCATTCCCGGCTTCCAGTTTGGCATACTTTTCACCAAACGCAAAGCTTCCCTATCAAGTGACGGATAGAGATTTCTTATAACGTAGGCCTCTGTAATCTGGCCTTCTTTCCCCACAACGAATGTTACAAACACTTTTCCTGAAATCTTTGCCTCTTTTGCATCTGAAGGGTATTGGCAATTCTTTGCCAGAAAAGTAGCTAAAGCTCCTTGTCCACCCGGAAACTCAGGCATTACCTCAAGAAAACTAAAGATTTCATCCGGATTCCCTCCGACTTGAACAGGTGGTACAGGCGTATCTTCGCCAACCTCAACCTCACGCGTTGTTTCCTGTACTGGCTGTAAAGGAGTATCCTCGCTAGAGATTTTCTTCTGCGTGGAGATTTGTGAGGGCGTTTGACTGTTGCCGGGTGGTGGTGGTGGTGGTTGCTGTGCGAAGAGAGAAAACGGCAGCAACAAGCCGGCTAAAATGAAGATCTTTTTCATACATTAAGATTTAAGGCGAAAATAAGGAAAAAAATCATCCTCAGAACCTCATTTTTACCCTGGCATCAGGCAAATCAGGCCTTCGGACGCTTATAAACCGGCACAGTACTGCAAGGTTCTCCGTAGAGGATACTTTTTACTACCGGCAACAGAAGAGCCGTCAGTTTTACGTATGCCTGTACAGGAACGGGTTTATGGCTACAACCCTTAATGACCACACGTTGATCGCGGTAGTCTTCCGGGTTTAATTGAGAAAGGAAACTCTCAAACAAAACATTCTCTAACGTCTCCGCATTACCGAAAACTACAGTGGTTGCGAATGGTTGCAGCGCAACACTCAGCAGCATCCATGCCCATCGGGGAATAATTGCGTCTGTAGAACAAAATAAGGCTACGTGCTTCCCTTTGTAGGTACTCCAGTCATGCTCTGCAATAAATGACCTGAAATCCTTCTCACGCAACAACAAACCTTCTACCAGCAATGGAGCCATGTCAAAAGCGATACGCTCCCCTTCCGGATAATACGCTTCCAGATCGATTGTAATCAAACCACTCTCCGCTACTTTATTTAATATTTCACTCATCTAATGAACCAGAATCAACAACTCTGTATCTCTATGAATTTATCAATCAACTTTTCACTTTAGAAACCTTTAAACCTAGAAACTTTTTTAAACTTAGAAACTTAAGAACGTTGATCACCACATCCCCAGTTCCAGTCTCGCTTCCTCACTCATCATTTCTTTTTCCCATGGAGGATCAAAGGTGATTTCCACTTTCGCGGTATTCACGTCTGCGATGTCACGTACTTTCTGTTCTACATCCGGAGGTAATGTTTCCGCTACCGGACATGCAGGTGAAGTGAGTGTCATTTTAATATGTACATCATTGCCTTCGCTGATATTGATTTCGTAAATCAATCCCAGTTCCCAGATATCCACAGGTATCTCCGGATCATAACAGCTTTTCAGCACATCGATGACCCTTTCACGTAATGATTTTACTTCCGGTATTGTAGTATCCGATTCAGCCATATTTTCATTCTCCCGGCTCTTTTCGTCCTTGAGTTTATCTCTGAACAGTTGAAACAGCGAGGGCATAGGTTTTCATTTGTTTAATCATAGCCGCCAATCCGTTTGCACGGGTAACAGCAACGTGTTGACGAAGTCCGATAGCATCAATAAATGCCAGCGGTGCATTCAGAATATCTTCTGCTTTTTGGCCGCTGAGTACATTCATCAGCAGTGCAATTTCTCCCTTTACGAAAGTAGAATCACTATCGGCACTGAAAAAGAGGCGGCCTTCCCGTTCTTCTCCGTGCAGCCAAACAGAACTTTGACAACCTTTAATTTTATAGTCTTCCGTTTTATATTTATCGTCCAGCGGCGGAAGCTTTTGTCCGATCTCAATTATATACTGATACTTCTCCTCCCATCCTTCGAAGAGTTCGAAATCATCAATAATCTCTTGTTCTATTTCTGCTATTGAATTCATCCTGCTATAGCCGGTTGTAGAAAGGAAACTGCTTTGGCGAGTTGTTCAGTGAACACATCAATTTCTTCCTTTGTATTGTAAAACATAAATGAAGCGCGAAGTGTTCCCGGAATTCCGAATCGGGTCATTACCGGTTCGGTGCAATGGTGTCCGGTGCGTACTGCTACACCTTTCGTATCGAGATACATTCCGGCATCGAGAGCATTTACTCCTTCGATGATGAACGAGACAACAGAAGCTTTCTCCTGTGCTGTTCCGATCAATCGCACTCCTTGAATTGACTTGATTTTTTCAGTAGCATAATGCAACAAATCCTCTTCCCATTTTGCTGCTGCTGTCCGGTCAATTGTATTCCAGTAATCAATAGCAGCACCTAATGCAATCACATCTGCAATATTAGGAGTTCCTGCTTCGAACTTGTAAGGAACTTCGTTATAACTGGTCTTCTCAAAACTGACAGAGTGAATCATCTCTCCTCCGCCCTGATACGGTGGCATCTGCTCCAGTAAGGCTAACTTACCGTATAAACATCCGACACCTGTTGGACCTAATATTTTATGTCCGCTAAACGCAAAAAAATCAGCATCCAGTTCCTGTACATCAATCGACATGTGCGCAGTACTTTGCGCTCCATCTATCAACACCGGAATACCTTTTGCATGTGCTTTGCGGATCACCTCTTTCACCGGGTTAATCGTTCCCAATGAATTGGAGATATGCACCAGTGAAACAATTTTTACTTTTTCTGTCAGAAGTGCATCCAGTTGATCAAGTAACAACTCCCCTTTATCATTCATCGGGATCACCTTCAAGGAAGCACCTTTCTCTTCGCAGAGCATCTGCCAGGGAACAATGTTACTGTGGTGCTCCATTGCAGAGATCAACACTTCATCGCCCTTATTTACATGCTGACGACCATAAGTTGATGCGACCAGATTAATCGCTTCAGTGGTACCACGAACAAAAATAATTTCCTGCTCAGCCGCTGCATGAATGAAATCACGGACTTTCCCACGCACTTCATCAAAAGCAGAAGAAGCTTTCTGCGAGAGGAAGTGAACGCCGCGATGGATATTGGCATTGTAATGTGTGTAGTAATCAACCAGCGACTGAATAACTACAGCCGGTTTTTGCGAAGTAGCAGCATTGTCAAAATAAACCAATGGTTTTCCATAGGCTGTTTCTTTCAGCAGCGGGAAATCCTCTCTATGTTTATTTACAT
>JBIIRF010000129.1:0-6423 GCA_044341715.1 Bacteroidia bacterium
CAGTATTCGGTTTAACATACCTGTATCCGGACTTCCCACAGTCATCGACTCATCGTTTGGTTTGGAGAGTGTTTGTATCAACCTGATTCATCCATACACATCCGATCTGCATATATTTCTGGTTGCGCCTGACAGTACTTATATTGAATTGACCACCGACAATGGCGGATCCGGTGATAATTATTGGAATACCTGTTTCGTAGATACCGTTCCGAACTTCATCACCAATGGAAATGCACCGTTTACAGGAGATTTTCGTCCGGAAAGTCCGCTCTACAATGTCAACAACGGACAAGATCCCAACCAGACCTGGCAACTACTCATTGAAGATGTTTATCCTTTAGCAGATGCCGGGTTTCTCTCTACCGTTTCCATCACTTTTGGCAACCATCCCGGACAAGGCATCACCTTACAATCCTCCAATCTGCCAATCATAAAAATCAACACCGCCGGACAAATTATTCCGGATGATCCGAAGATTACTGCACGCATGATGATCATCGACAATGGTCCGGGAGTCAGAAATTACTCCTCTGATACTGCCACAATCTACGATGGTTTTATCGGCATCGAATTACGCGGATCCAGTTCCCAGGGTTTCCCGAAAAAATCATTCGGCGTAGAGACACAGGATAGTCTCGGAGAAGATCTCGACACCTCTCTCTTTGGAATGCCTTCGGAAAGCGACTGGATACTCAACGCCAATTACACCGACAAAACCCTCATGCGAAACGTCTTGAGCTATGATCTCTCCAGAGGCATGGGTCATTATGCGAGCCGACATCAATACTGCGAACTCCTCATCAACGGACAATACCAGGGTGTATATATTTTCATGGAGAAGATCAAACGTGATCCGGGCAGAGTGGATATCGCCAAGCTGACGACGGCCGACACCACCGGCGATGATCTAACGGGAGGGTATATACTAAAAATCGATAAATCGACCGGAAGCAGTGGTCCGGGATTCACTTCACCTTACTCACCACCTTTTGGCGGGCCACCACACACCATGCAGTTCGAATATCCCGAGTATGACGAAATCCTCCCCGTACAAGCCAACTACATTGAACAATACTGCGACAGTTTCGAGAATGCTTTATACGGACCACAGTTCGCTGATCCGTTAACCGGCTATCGCAAATATGTTGATCTTGGATCGTGGGTAGATTATTTTCTCCTCAATGAGCTGGCGAAAAACGTAGACGGATATCGCATCAGCACGTACTTCTTCAAACGGAAAGACAGTGATGGCGGACTCCTCCACATGGGACCGGTATGGGACTACGACATCGCCTGGGGAAATGCAGATTATTACGGCGGAGATGTTACGTCCGGATATAGCTACATCTTCAATCATCCCGGAGATGGAAATCAGGTACCATTCTGGTGGTACAAACTCATGCAGGATAACTACTTTAAAAACACTGTACGATGCCGATGGGAAGAACTGCGTGATAGTCTGCTCACCAATGCAAACCTCCACAACTGGATTGACAGCGTAGGCAATTACCTCGACGAAAGTCAGGCACGAAACTTCAACATGTGGCCCATCCTCGGTGTATATGTATGGCCCAATCCATCTCCTATTCCACCCGACTATGCCGGTGTGAAACAGGAACTCAAGGACTGGATCACCAACCGCGCCAACTGGCTCGACACCTTCCTTCCCGGCAACTGCTCCCTCACAGGAATTGATGAAACAGCGACATATACTAACGTTACCGCCTATCCGAATCCTGCCGGAGATGACACATGGATACTTTTACCCGAAGAAATACATGGCACCACAACACTGCGTATATACGATGCACCCGGGCGATTGCTTTACAGCGAACAGCGCACCGTGCACGAACACCGCATACCGGTTGATTTAAAAGGATATCAAACAGGAATACTTCTGATTGAAGCGGAACATCAGGGAAAAGTGTACCGCACCAAAGTCATGAAACGTTAAACGGAATTATTTTTTCTTCAGCACTGACTCCAGCGTGAATTTTCCTCCACCTGCCAGAAACACCGTCAGGAAACCGAAGAAATACATCATTGCCTGCTCCTTATCGCCTATTGGATCACCGGCATGGATCCAGAAAGTAGCCACACCCATGGTGAATGCTGCCACTAGTGCTGCATAACGGGTATAAAGACCAAGTGCTATCATCGCCGGAGCTACAAATTCTCCGATCACTGTAAGCACAAGCGAGGCTGTTGGACCGATACCAAGGAAATTAAAAAATTTGATTTCGCCGCCTGCCAGTAACTTTTCCAGTTTACCATAACCATGCGTCATCATCAGCAAGGCAAAGCTCACCCGCAGAATGAACAAAGCCAGATCAGGATAATTTTTCTTCAACATATCTTAGCAATAAAAGACTACTAACGTTAATGGTTATCCGAAATTAATCGAGTTTCAACACTGCCAGGAACGCCTGCTGCGGAATTTCCACTGAGCCTACCTGACGCATTCTCTTCTTCCCTTCCTTCTGTTTCTCGAGGAGTTTACGCTTACGGGAGATATCACCACCATAACACTTGGCCGTTACATCCTTCCGCAGCGCCTTCACGGTTTCACGCGCAATAATTTTCGCACCGATAGCCGCCTGAATCACGATTTCGAATTGCTGACGGGTAATCAGTTCTTTCAGCTTTTCACAGATTTTCTTACCGAACGTAAAAGCATGATCACGGTGGATCAATGCAGAGAGCGCATCCACCGGCTCCGAGTTCAAACGGATATCCAGACGTACCAATTCACTCGCACGATAGCCGATCTGATGATAATCGAACGAAGCATACCCTTTCGAAATCGACTTTAGCTTATCGTAGAAATCAAAAACGATCTCCGCCAGTGGCATATTAAAAATCAACTCCACGCGATCGGTTGTCAGGTAGCTTTGATTCACGATCTCCCCGCGTTTACCGATACAAAGACCCATCACCGCACCTACGAACTCTGCTTTAGTAATGATTGTTGCCTTGATATACGGCTCCTCGATACGATCCAGTTTACTTGGATCAGGGAAATCACTTGGATTATTTACTACAAACTCTTCACCGTTCGTCAGGTATGCCACATAGGATACGTTCGGAACAGTGGTAATAACGGTCATATTAAACTCCCGCTCCAGACGCTCCTGGATAATTTCCATGTGCAGCATTCCCAGGAAGCCGCAACGGAAACCAAAACCCAGCGCAGCCGATGATTCCGGCTCAAACACCAGCGAAGCATCATTCAACTGCAGCTTCTCGATAGAAGTACGCAACTCCTCATATTCATCGGTATCCACCGGATAAATACCCGCGAAAACCATCGGCTTCACATCTTCAAAACCGGCAACAGCCTGCTCACAAGGACGCGTAACAGTAGTGATTGTATCACCCACCTTCACTTCCTTCGCATTCTTGATACCCGAGATGATATAACCCACATCACCGGTTTTCACCACCTGACGCGGCGATTTATCCAGACGAAGAATACCAATTTCATCTGCATAATAATCAGAATTGGTAGCAACGAATTTTACATGATCATTGGAATTTATCTCTCCATCTATCACCTTGTAATAAGCGATGATTCCGCGAAAAGAGTTAAACACCGAATCAAAAATCAGCGCCTTCAACGGAGCTTTCGGATCTCCTTTTGGAGCAGGAATACGATGAACAATTTCGCGAAGGATATCCAGCACACCCATACCCGTTTTACCGGAAGCGGCCATAATTTCTTCACGATCGCAGCCCAGCAGATCCACAATCTGATCCTTCACCAGCTCCGGCTCCGCACTTGGTAAATCAATTTTATTCAGAATCGGAATAATCGTCAGATCATTTTCCAGTGCGAGATAGAGATTGGAAATTGTTTGCGCCTGAATTCCCTGCGCAGCATCTACAATCAGCAAAGCACCTTCACAGGCAGCAATAGAACGGGAAACTTCATAACTGAAATCCACGTGACCCGGAGTATCGATCAGGTTCAGGGTATATTTCTTTCCATCCAGCTCATAATCCATCTGGATAGCATGACTTTTAATGGTAATCCCACGCTCGCGCTCCAGGTCCATATCATCCAACACCTGCGCCTGCAAGTCCTTCTTCGACACGGTATTTGTATACTCCAACAGACGATCGGCCAGGGTAGATTTCCCGTGATCGATGTGGGCAATAATGCAGAAATTGCGAATATTCTCCATAGGGGTGCAAAAGTACGAAATGAAGGCGTCACTTGAACATCGTTAAGACATTATATAAAAACACTTAAAATATTATTAATCAAAATTTTACAAAACTCCTCGCCACCGAACTGATTGTCAATGATCATCGGAACCTAAAAATGAGAAATTTGGATGAAAGGTTAATCCTAAATTAATTTCAATATTTTAAAGCTGATTATCAACACTCTACATAATTCCGTACCTTCGTATGCAACCGAAAATGCCGATTTCCCATCTATGTCCTTACCGACCAGCAACGCGATGACTGATGAGCAACTCCTTGAAGCTATACTTCGCCAGGATGCAACCGCTCAGCGGAGGCTCTACGAGAAGTACGCGCGGAAAATGTTCGGGGTTTGCCTACGATATGCCAGAAGCAGGGAAGAGGCAGAAGATTTACTTCAGGATGGATTTCTGAAGGTTTTTCAAAAGTTAAGTTCTTTCAAAAACGAAGGTTCCTTAGAGGGATGGATCAGAAGAGTGATAGTCAACACATCACTTGATTACATCCGCCAGCAGAAGCTCCAGTGGGCCGATCCGGAAACGATCGAAGAGCCCGGAACGGATGCAGGAGTGATAGAGAAGATGAATGCGGGAGAGTTGTTAGCGCTGATACAGCAATTACCAACGGGATTCCGGACAGTGTTCAACCTCTATGCTATCGAAGGATACTCCCACCGGGAAATCGGCGAAATGCTGCAGATTTCAGAGGGAACATCCAAGTCGCAGTATGCAAGGGCGAGGGTGCAGCTGATGGAAAGAATCAATGTATTACAACAAGAAAAAATTGTCGTCAACGACCATAAATAAGAATGAAACAACTGGAAGATAAACTGAAAGAAGCCTTTGACCACTTCGAGCCTGAAGTGTCACCGGAGGTCTGGTCGAAGATCAGTCAGCAGCTTCCTGCGGCTCCTTCGCCCGTTCAACCGGGTCCGGCTGCTTCTTCTAAAGGATTGTTGGCGCAACTTGGTGCGAAAGGGATTGCGGCGATTATCGCAACGGCTGCTATTACTGTTATGTCAGTAGTTTATTTCAATAGCGAATCAGACAAGGCTCAAACATCTCTGCCAACAACAGAAACATCTTCTAACGCAGGGGAAAATACAACTTCAGTACCACAGGAAGTAACTACACAGACAGAAAATACTACCGCCTCCTCACAGGGCCTCACTACCGCGACGACCAACTCATCCAACCTTCCATCGCAAGCAACTACGACGGAAGAAAATCCGGTTACCGATCATTCACCGGTTTCCACTGCTCCGGCAATTGTGCCTTCATCCTCTAGTACTGAAACAACACCTGCCAGACAGGCAACTGCTCCGGTGAATACAGAGCCGGCAAAAACGACGCAAGCCAATACCGTTCGTCCGCAGCCGGTCAACACCAACCCGTCGCCGGTGCTGATTATCTCTACAGAAGGTGGATTTGCACCATTAACGGTAACGGTGATGACCAACCAGCAAGGGAAGATGGCCGACTTTGATTTTGGCGATGGAAAAGCAATACTCAATGCAGCCAGTACCAGTCATACCTATACTGAACCCGGCGACTACACCCTTCAGTGCAATGTAGATGGTATTAATCTGGTGAAAACCATCCACGTAACCGGACAAATCCCCAGTGCTTTCAGTCCTAATGCTGATGGGGTAAACGACCTCTTCGAAATCGAAAATTCAGAAGGTATATCGCTGGAAATCAGAATATTTACCAGAACAGGAAAACTCATATACAGTAATAAGGGAGCCGAAATCCGCTGGGACGGACGACTCACAGACGGACAACCGGCCGAGTCAGGAACCTATTTATATGATATCTTTGCCACCTCCCAAAGTGGTAGCTCCTGGAAGCAAAAAGGAACAATACACTTATTCAGATAATAATCAACAAGCAACCAATAATATAAAATAGCCCAGTTATGAAAAAACTGTTTACACTGCTCGTATTAGCGCTGATGGTCGTGGTGATGACACCCGATACATCAAAGGCCTCCCACATGGCCGGCGTTGATATCACGTACGAATATGCAGGAAGTCCAAACACCTTCCTCGTACGTTTAAAATTCTATCGTGACTGTTTGGGTATCTCAGCACCCTCACAGGTAACAATTTGTTATTCATCTGTAAGTACCGGACAAAACGGTAGTGTGATTGCATCTTCAGTAACTAATACTACGGTGCCTTCTACTCCTTGCGTAAATGCAGCATCAAGT
>JBIIRF010000130.1:0-6405 GCA_044341715.1 Bacteroidia bacterium
TGCGTGTGAGTCATATCCGTCTGGCTATTCACCTGACCTTTGCGTTCATCACCTTCGGGTATATTTTCTGGGTGGCGCTGTCGGAGATTTATAAGCAGCCGACATCTAACGCCAACGCATTAACGAAATTCAGAAACCAGACCGCCATATTGCTGGTGCTGATTACCGTGCAGATTATCTACGGAGCATTTGTGGCAGGAACAAAAGCCGGAATGATTTACAATACCTGGCCGAAAATGGGCGACGATTGGATGCCGGAATCTATCTCCTTCGCTTTGCAGAATGATGGCTTGATGAGTCTGGTAAATAACCTTCCTTCGGTGCAATTCATTCACCGCATGATGGCGTATTTTATCACGGTGTTTATTGCCTTAATCAGCTACCGCGTTTTGAAATCGTCGGTTGTTTCTCTGGCGCAACGAAAAGCCGTTTATCTCTTGCTGACAGGTATCGTATTACAAGTGGTGCTGGGAATTACTACGCTACTCTTGCATGTGCCAATCTGGCTCGGCGTATTGCATCAGGCAGTTGCATTTTTCCTCTTCGGAGGATGCATCTACCTCTTGCGCAGGTTGCAGTTTTCGGCTTCGCCGGCTATGTTGTAACCGACGAAACCGTTCACTGTTTCTCTTGTATAAAAATCTATAGGTATTACCAGGATTGTTTTCTCCTCGCAGTAGTGATATGCGCTACATGGTGTTCTGAATGCCAGGCGTAGAGTCCGAGGGCATGATCGAGACGGAAAGTTATTCCTTTTTCGGGATGGAAATATGTTTTGGTCCAGTCGTGTGAGTTCATGTTTCGCAATACCATCGACCAACGCGCATGCAATGCTTCCAGAACCTTGAGGGAGATTTCAATCTGTCCGTACTTCGCTTCGATCGTTTCTGCCCATTTCTCTTCCAGGTAGGGGCGAATAGTGGGATTATCTTCCGTCAATGCCAGCTTGAAACGAATGTATGCGTTCATGTGACTATCCGCAGTATGATGCACCACCTGACGCAATGTCCAGCCACCTTCGCGATAAGTAGAGTCGAGCTGTTCGGCGGTGAGACCGTTCACGGCTTCGCGCATCTTCAACGGCAGACTCTCAATCACGGCTGTCCATTGGGAGATTTCCTGTTCAGTAATATTTTCGGGAGGATTGAATTTCCCGATGGGGTAACGTGCAATATCGATCGACATATTTTTTGTTTTGCGGAACTAAATTAGTGAATATCTCAGGAACTCATGAACGCACGGTCAACAGGATTATTTTGTAACGCCAGTTGTTGATTGTACATTTGAGCAACATGAAGCCCCTCACTCCCGAAAACCTCGAAGCGAACGGATACATCTTGCACGAGCAACTCAAGCACGACCAACTGATGGCATTTGTGGGCCGGTATTTTTTCAAGAAGAATCCGGTGATGTATTTCTACTGGATCTTTAATATCGTCATCGTTCTCGGCGGATTTGTTTTACTCTATCAATCTCCCGACAAAATTGGGCCGGCGATGTCGAAGTTTTGCCAGGGAATTGCCGCCTTTTTCCTGCTCATTCCCATCCACGAACTGATCCACGGCATCGGATACCGGATCGCCGGTGCAGAGAAAGTGACCTATAAAGCGGTCTGGAAACAGCTCGTTTTTTATGCCATGGCCGATCGGTTTGTCGCCCGTGGAACGCCCTTTATCGTCCTCGCCCTGGCCCCATTTGTGATCCTCAATGCCCTCTGCATCGTCCTCTTCTTTACCTTGCCTCCTTTATGGAACTGGCTGGCATTCGGTGCTTTAGTGATGCATACCGCAGGTTGTTCGGGTGATTTTGCCCTTGTCAGTTACTTCTATACCCACCGAAAAGCCGACCCGGTGACCTGGGATGATGTGGCCGCGCAGGAGTCGTTTTTCTACCTGAAGAATACATGAATCCAGCCTGTCGGACAGATGTTATGGTATCGTAGTTCCGTTTTTTACGTTTGACTATCTTTGAAACCCTTACCTGAGAACAGCATCTACTCCAGTATGATCACAAAAGCATTACGCCAGTCCCTTGCCCTTCTGTTACTTCTCCTCACTTTCTCTGCGGCTGCGCAGATGGAAAATAAGGTGAAGTGGAAATTTTCTATCGAGCAGAAAGGAGAGGAGGCGACCATCATCTTCAAAGCCAAAATCGATAAAGGCTATCATATTTATTCGATGTTCACACCGCCGGGAGGTGCTGGTCCGACAGAACTGGAGTTCGAAAAGAATAAAAATTATACTACCGTTGGAAAGCCTACGGAGAGCAAGCCACATATTGCCTACGACGATGTGTTTGGTGTAGATGTTTGGTCGTTTGATGAATCGGCAGAGTTTCGTCAGAAAATAAAATTCCTCACGAAGAAGTCGTTCAAACTCGAAGGCAATGTACGTTATCAGGTTTGCGATGATAAAGGATGTATCTACGCTGATTCGGCATTCGTTTTTGATATCAAGGGAGATGAATCGGCAGAAGCCACCGAAGCTATCGCCACGCCCATCGACAGCAACACTACAAGAGTCGACACAGCAGCAACGGAAACACCGGTAGCAACAACAACAGTTCCCGGAAAAATTCCTGATCCAAGTGGTGACCTCAGCAAACTCGAGCCGGGTTGCGGAAGTGGTGAAGTATTAGCGAGTGAAGACAAATCCTATCTCGGAATTTTCATTGCCGGAATGGTAGGCGGATTATTAGCACTCCTCACTCCCTGCGTTTTCCCGATGATTCCGTTAACGGTAAGTTTCTTTACGAAGAGAAGTCCGACCCGCAGCAAAGGAATCGCCAATGCCTTGATCTATTCCGTTTCGATTATTCTCATATACGTGTCGTTAGGATTCCTCGTCACGGTAACACTCGGCTCCGACGCTTTGAATGCGATGGCCAGCAATGTGTTCTTCAACATGCTGTTCTTCGTCATCTTCTTCATATTTGCTTTATCCTTCTTCGGCGCGTTTGAAATTACACTTCCTGCTTCCTGGGTGAACAAAGCAGATCAGCAGTCTGATAAAGGCGGACTCGTCGGCATCTTCTTCATGGCCTTTACCTTGAGTCTGGTTTCATTCAGTTGCACCGGACCTATCATCGGTACCTTGCTGGTAGAAGCAGCACACGGTAACTCCTACATAGGACCTATCGCCGGAATGACCGGATTCGCACTCGCACTTGCATTGCCATTCGGATTGTTCGCAGCATTTCCCGGCTGGTTAAATTCATTGCCGAAGTCTGGCGGATGGCTCAACTCTGTGAAAGTCGTACTCGGATTTCTCGAGCTCGCACTTGCTTTGAAATTTTTCTCCAATGTCGATCTCGCTTATCACTGGGGATTATTGCAGCGTGAAATATTTATCTCTCTCTGGATTGTCATCTTCGGATTGATGGGATTATATCTCCTCGGAAAAATTAAATTCTCGCACGATTCCGATATGCAGTATCTCGGTACCGGGCGATTGATTGTAGCGATCCTTTCACTCACCTTCACCATTTACCTCATCCCCGGACTCTGGGGCGCACCTCTGCGACTCATCAGCGGATTCCCTCCTCCCGAATTTTACAAAGAATGGATTCAGACCGAAGGCGGCGGAGAACATTGTCCACACAACCTCAACTGCTACCACGACTACGAAGCAGGAATGGCCTATGCAAAACAAGTCGGTAAACCGGTCATGATCGACTTCACCGGATGGAGCTGCGTGAACTGCCGCAAGATGGAAGACAATGTATGGTCGCAACCACAAATCCTCAAATTCCTCTCTGATGATTACGTGTTGATCTCGCTCTATGTAGATGATAAAACACCATTGCCGGAAGAACAACAATATGTAAGCAGTTTCACCGGTAAAAAAATCAAAACTACCGGACAAAAATGGAGCGATCTCCAAAGCCGCATTTATAAAACCAACTCACAACCGTATTATATCCTCCTCGACAACGAAGGCATACTACTCGCACCACCGAGAGGATACACCCCGGAAATGGAGATTTATAAACAGTTCCTTGAAGAAGGGATTTGCCGGTATAAAAACAGAAAGAACTAAACATAGAAGGCTGTCAGAAATGATGGCCTTTTTTATTTCATGTAGAGTTTTGAATTCAGGCAGTATTCGTTTCGCCCTTAAAAATCTCTTCTGTTGAATTTTCTCACTGCTAATAATAGCGGAAGCAGAATCCAAAGTCCCATTATACAACCAGCTGCGAGTACGCCGGCATGGTTTCCCATGATGTCCTGCATCAATGCACCGGTATAACCCATCAACGCGGAGATATCCATTTGTAACAAGACAACAGTCCTCGCAAGGTCAACCGGATTTAAGGCGATCATAGCAAGTGTTGCTTTTTCAAGCGGATAATCAATGAAAGCAAACATGATCATCAGCATCAACGCATCGTAAAGAATGGAGAAATAAAACCAAAGCAGAATACTGAGTCCGATACCTTTTGCTTTATCACGCGTGTATACTGCAGCAACCATCGCCAGCGAAACAAAAACCATGGTTAATGCGCCCGTCGTCATCAACAAAGTCAGACTCAAGAACTCCGGCGCATAAATAAACAGAGGAATACCTGCACCGATGAACAGGCTTAGAAGCAGTGATAAACAAAGTCCGCAATAATGACTTAACAAAATAGTGCGACGACGAATCGGCTGTGACGCCAGTACTTCAATAAACTCATACGAATTATAGAAATAGATGGTAGAAAAAATAATGCTGAGCAATGGAGTTACTAGCAACAGGATATTCAGCAGGCTGGCAATACCCTTCACAGCATCTCCGCTCATGCTTAATATACCGAATGAAACAGCAAAGAGGAATACGGTATAAAAAAGCATCATTTTGTTTTTCAGAATATCCAGCAGGACATACTTCAGCAAACGCAACAAGAGGGAAGAGCGAGGTGAATCAGACAAAGCGATTGGTTTTTCCATAACAGCGAGATCATTGATCGCAAAACGTTCGCTAGTGATAGCGATTGCTTTTTTGGTGGGTTCCTGTGTAAACATACTGATTATTTTCAGGCAATGTAATTTTCATGCTGCATGATACTGGCAAGAGCTTTCGATAAATTCCCGCTGCCGGTTTCCTTTTTCAGCTCTTCTGTTTTTTTGAAGAATACTTTTTTTCCTTCATTCAGAAAGAGTACTTCGCTGGCAATTTCTTCGAGATCGCTCAGAATATGAGAAGTAATTAAAATGAGTTTCCCTTTCTGCTGTTCGCGGATGACTTTTTCCTTGAGGATCTCCGCAGAAACGGGATCAAGTCCGGCTGTAGGCTCATCAAGAATCAGTATTTGTGGATTAAAGAGAAATGCGAGACAAGCACTCACTTTCTGACGCGTACCACCACTCAGGGAACGCATAGTTTTATTTTCGAATGAAGGAATAGCGAAGGATTCAATCAACTCGGTATCACGTTCGTTGATTTTATCTTTCCGGATGCCATTCAGCATTTCAAAAAGTTGCTTCACCGTAATATTATCCGGATATCTGCCGATCTGTGGCATATAACCAATCAGGTTCCGGTACATCCATGCACCACGAATGGAATGATCATTGATGATGATCTCGCCATTATCCGGAATAACTAATCCCAGCAAACATTTTATAAAAGTAGTTTTACCAGAACCGTTGGGGCCAACCAATGCGATTGATTGACCCCTGTACAGTTCAAGACTTAATTGATCAAGTACCCTTGACTTCCCAAATGATTTTTGTAGATGATTAACCGTAATCACGTTACTTCTTCTCTAAGAGTACATTGTCAATTACATGGATGATACCATTAGAGGCAGGCACGGAAGCAATGATTTTTGAATTGCCATTGACCATAACAACGCCATCCTTAACGCTGATTTTTATATTACCGCTATTCGCCATTCCGATAGTTTGTCCATCCTGAAACATCTCCGGCTTGTAAACTGCAACAGCAACATGGTATTGAAGGATATCCTGAAGTTTTGAAAGATTCTCCGGTTTCAGTAGATCATCTACTGTTCCGGCAGGCAGTTTATTGAACGCATCATTGGTAGGAGCAAAAACAGTGAAAGGTCCGGCATTGCTGAGCACATCCACCAGTTCTGCCGCTTTGACTGCGGCGACGAGTGTTGTGTGGTCCGGACTTCCGGCCGCTACTTTTACTACATCTTTTTGTGATACATCATCCTTCACAGCAGATTGTCCGGGATCAGTGGTGGTTTCTTCAGTAGTTGTTGTAGATTCATTGGTGGCTTCTCCTCCTCCGCATCCTGTAAGTAGCATGCATGCGGTGAAAGTCAGTCCCAAACTTAATTGTAAGAGGTGTTTTGTTTTCATACCGGTTATATTTTAATAGATTAGGGTGTCATGTGTTTTCCTGGTGTATTTCGACTGAAACTTCTTCAGGTGTAATTGTTCGCATTGAAGGTTGT
>JBIIRF010000131.1:0-6390 GCA_044341715.1 Bacteroidia bacterium
ACTCACCGATGTTTTCGGATCAGCCAGATTAAATCCGCTGTATAATTTCTTCGCATCATCGAGACAACAGATGCTCACTCCCGAATTACCAATCTTACCATAGATATCAGGACGATAAGCAGGATCATGACCATACAACGTCACTGAATCAAAAGCAGTACTCAAACGATGAGCAGGCATACCCAGACTTACATAATGGAAGCGACGATTCGTTCTTTCCGGACCACCTTCTCCTGCAAACATCCGCGTTGGATCTTCTCCTTCACGCTTAAAAGGAAACACACCGGCGGTATAAGGAAAATCCCCCGGGAAATTCTCCTGCAACATCCACTTCAACTGCTCACCCCAGGCCTCATAATTCGGAACAGAGACTTTAGGAATACGAGAGTGGGAGAGAGACTCATACCAAGTTTGAATTTTAATTTCCTTATCCCGTACTTTGAAAATATAATAATCGCTCTTGTAAGCTTTTACTTTCTCAGGAAACACCTGCAGTAATTTTTTATTCTGCCCATCGAGACGTAATTCCCATTCAGCATAGGCAGATTTCAGAACCGGAATCGCCTGTTCTTTCGCAGCAACATCAACTCCATCGAGTGCTTCCAGTGCTTTTTGAATACCGAACATTTTCTGCGCCACAGCCGCCTGCTCATCCGACCATTGATCGTATTTTCGGTTATTCTCAGAAATCTCACTCAGGTAACGGGTACGATGCGGAGGAATGATGTATATCTTCTCACTCATCTCATCACTCACATGAAAATCTGATTTCAGCGGAGCACCTGTTTTTTCCGCCAGTCGCTCCATGATCGTCTTATACAGGCGATTCATACCCGGATCATTGAACTGAGAAGCGATGGTACCATAAACAGGCAACAGCTCATCATCAGTATCCCAGAGTTGGTGATTCCGTTTATATTGTTTCTTCACATCACGAATAGCATCCAGCGCACCACGTTTATCGAACTTGTTCAACGCAATCACATCTGCAAAATCCAGCATATCGATTTTCTCCAGCTGAGTAGCAGCACCATATTCCGGCGTCATCACGTAGAGGGACATATTGCTATGCTCTGTAATTTCTGTATCACTTTGACCGATACCCGAAGTTTCGAGTATGATCAGATCAAATCCTGCAGCCTTCACCACATCCAGCGCCTCCTGCACATACTTCGACAAAGCCAGATTACTTTGACGAGTAGCCAGCGAGCGCATATACACTCTGTCATTATTGATGGAATTCATCCGTATACGATCACCGAGCAATGCACCGCCGGTTTTACGTTTAGATGGATCCACGGAAACAATCGCAATCGATTTATCTTTAAAATCAATCAGGAAACGACGCACCAATTCATCTACCAGACTGGATTTACCTGCACCACCTGTACCGGTAATACCAAGAACAGGGGCATTTGATTTATCTGCCGCCGCTTTGATCTCTGTATGAAACTTCGAAAATTCATCCGGGTTATTTTCAGCAGCAGAAATTAAACGGGCAATCGCATAATGATTTTTAGTGCCGATTTTTCCTACCTCTCCATTGAGATTAAATCCGGTCGGAAAATCACATTTCTGCAACATATCATTTATCATTCCCTGAAGTCCCATCGTACGGCCATCATCAGGATGATAAATTCTGGCGATACCATAAGACTGTAATTCGTCAATTTCCTCAGGCAGGATTGTACCACCACCGCCACCGAAAATCCGGATATGACCACAGCCACGCTCTTTCAGCAAATCGAACATGTATTTAAAATATTCCATGTGTCCGCCCTGATAGGAGGTCATCGCAATCGCATTTGCATCTTCCTGAATGGCACAATTCACCACTTCATTCACACTTCGGTCGTGGCCCAGATGGATCACCTCAGCACCGGAGCTTTGGATGATACGGCGCATGATGTTAATAGACGCGTCATGGCCATCAAATAAGCTGGCGGCAGTAACAATGCGGATTTTATTTTTAGGAGTATAAGGTGCTGAAACGTTCATGAGATTTTCGGATGCAGGTGCAAATTTACGGTTTATCGGTTAGCGGAGAGGGCAAGAAGAACGATTTCCATGTCCTTCCGTCAGTATCAACAGAAACAGGGTTAATCCGGTTTGGAGTTTGTAACTGTGATTTGCAGATAGCTGTTATTCAGGCTGATAAGAAGTGCGGCAATGACCGCTGGTAGCTGAAAAAAATCATTCCTTTTTTCGGAATCAGCGGGTAAAGTATAATGGTTTTATTAATTTTGCGCTTCCGATAACTGATAAAATGAGCGTACTCGTAAATAAAAATTCCCGTGTCATCGTGCAGGGTTTTACAGGCAACGAAGGAACCTTCCATGCCACACAAATGATTGAATATGGCACCAATGTAGTTGGTGGTGTGACTCCCGGAAAAGGTGGAACCAAGCACCTCGACAAACCGGTGTTTAATACAGTAGCTGAAACAGTTGCCAAAGAAGGAGCGAACGTATCGATCATCTTTGTACCACCAGCATTTGCAGCGGATGCAATGATGGAAGCCGCTGAAGCTGGTATCGAATTAATTGTTGCTATTACTGAGGGAATTCCAACACGTGATATGATCATGGTGAAGGAGTATCTGAAAGATAAAAAATGCCGTTTGATCGGTCCAAATTGTCCTGGTGTAATTACTCCGGGTGAAGCGAAAGTTGGTATCATGCCTGGTTTTGTGTTCAAGCGCGGACCTGTTGGTATCGTTTCTAAGTCCGGTACATTAACGTACGAAGCAGCTGATCAGGTTGCACGTGCCGGTCTGGGAGTGAGTACTGCTATTGGTATTGGCGGTGACCCAATTATCGGAACTACCACCCGTGAAGCAGTTGAACTATTTATGAATGATCCTGAAACAACAGGTATCGTAATGATCGGTGAAATTGGTGGCGGATTGGAAGCTGAGGCTGCACGTTGGATCAAGGCAAACGGAAATAAAAAGCCGGTTGTTGGATTCATCGCAGGTCAGACTGCTCCGGCAGGACGTCGTATGGGACATGCCGGTGCAATCATCGGAGGTGCTGAAGATACAGCTGCTGCGAAGATGGCTATCATGAAAGAATGTGGAATTCATGTTGTGGATTCACCAGCATACATTGGCAAAACTGTTGCTGAAGTATTAGGTAAAGTAACTGCGTAAAAGATATTAGATATCAATAAATTAAATGCCCGACTGTTCTTCATTGAGCAGTCGGGCATTTGCTTTAAAAGAAATGGAGTAAAGTTCTATTGAATGAATAGAGGTAGAAACAAGAAAGGCTGTCACGATGAAGCGACAGCCTTTCTTTATTGAATTGTACTGATTATTTGCCCAAGTTGAATTGGAGACCGATTTGAAGTCCGCCGAAAACACGGTTTGACTTTTTGTATTCGAACTCATCTTCATCATTATTATGAGAAAACAATGCAACATAACTCAGGTTATCGTCAGCGAAGAGATCCAATGCTTCATCTTCAGTATATTCGGTAGTGGCATCTGTAAACATATAGCCAAAACGGAGACCGGTAGTCAGGTTCACCATTTCACTCAGTTTAATATCGATACCAAAACCTAAAACACCCGCGATACCGAATCCTGCGAAATCATCTTTGAAATCTTTATCAGTATAGCTGAAATCCAGTGGATCATCATCCAGTGTAAATGTTTCTTTTGCACCGGAAAGGAGACTGAACTGAGGTCCGATTTCGAAGTAAGGACCTTTTGGTGAAGCAACACGGAATAAAACCGGAATATCTATATACTTCAGTTTAATTTCATTGGTGAAAGTATTGTCTTCGTTCAGGAGATAACCATCATACTTCTGGTTATGCGAAGAGATATTGAGTTCTGCGCTCATTCCATAAGTCTCGGCGAACATAAATACAGCCTGAGCACCGAAGGAAGTACCGAATGAACTTGCATAGTCCAAACTAGCATTTTGATCGGACACGTTCTTATTAAAGAGCCAGGTCGAATAGAAGGAGCCTTTCACTCCGAGGCGAACACCTTCCTGCGCCTGAACAGCAGTAAAGCTGCCGAGGAAGAGTGCGATTGCGATAAATTTTTTCATAATGTGGTGGATTGTTTCCTTAGTTATCTTTGGCAAAGTAAATCGAAAGCAGTCAATACTCCAAGCATTAATAATATGATAAAGATTCTGACAGGAAAAAACGCCCTGGTGACAGGAGCCTCCCGCGGTATTGGCCGTGGTATTGCCATGGAACTGGCCCAACAAGGTGCTAATGTGGCATTTACCTATCTCAGCTCACCGGATAAAGCACTTGAACTCGAAAAAGAGCTGCAGTCGATGGGTATAAAAGCAAAAGGTTATAAATCGGATGCCTCTGATTTTAAAGCCGCAGAAGAGTTGATTGCCAATATTTTAACTGATTTCGGGAGTCTGGAGGTTGTAGTAAACAATGCCGGAATCACTCGTGACAACCTGCTCATGCGGATGACTGAAGAGCAATTTGACGAAGTAATCAGAACCAATCTCAAGAGTGCTTTTAATATTACCAAGGCCTGTCAAAAGCCCATGTTGAAACAACGAAATGGTAGTATCATTAATATTTCATCGGTTGTAGGTGTAAAAGGAAACGCCGGACAAGCAAACTACGCAGCTTCCAAGGCAGGGATGATTGGATTTACCAAATCGGTTGCATTGGAATTGGGCTCCAGAAATATCCGATGCAATGCCATTGCACCCGGATTTATCGAGACGGAGATGACCGGTGCTTTGGCTCCTGAGACAGTACAACAATGGAGAGAACAAATTCCTTTGAAGAGAGGTGGTACCCCGGAAGATGTTGCACGTACCGTTGTATTCCTTGCCAGCGATTGGTCAGGATATATTACGGGACAGGTGATCAACGTTGATGGTGGAATGTTAACCTGATTCAACAATTTTAAAAGGAAGATAAAATCACCTTCTAGCTCTGTTGGTCGATGAAAGCACCTAAATAGTCGAATTGAATTGACCATCGCCAACAGGTTTAATACATTCAACAACGAATTCCGAAATCATGAAAAAAATACGCACGCTAATCCTGGTGTTGCTGGCATCAAGTGCATTTGTACAAGCCCAGAATGCAGCCAACAACATTCTTCCATATCCGATTCTGCAGAAAAAAATGCCGAATGGATTAAATGTGGTAACGATACCATATGATAGTCCCGGCCTTGCCGCCTTTTACATTGTTGTAAGAGTTGGATCCAGAGATGAGGTAGAAGCCGGAAAAACGGGATTCGCTCATTTCTTTGAGCATATGATGTTCCGCGGAACGGATAAATATCCCAAAGAGAAATATTCAGATGAATTGAAAGCAACCGGAGCGAGTGCAAATGCCAATACATCCCTCGACCGGACAGTATATCACATGACCGGAAATGCCGAAAAGCTTGAAAAAATGTTCGAGCTGGAAGCAGATCGTTTCATGAACCTGAAGTATTCCATTCAGGATTTTAAAACCGAAGCAGGAGCAGTAAAAGGGGAGTACACAAAAAGTTATTCCAGTCCCTATGCCCAGCTTAACGAGAAAGTAAATGATGTTGCATTCGATCAGCATACCTACAAGCATACTACGATGGGCTTCTTCAAAGATGTGGTAGATATGCCGAATCAATACGAATATTCGCTTGAGTTTTTCAAACGGTTTTATCGTCCGGAATATGCCACCATCATTGTAGTTGGAGATGTCACTGCTGAAAAGGTAAATATGCTGGCCGAAAAATATTTTGGTGCATGGAAGCCTGGCAATTATGTAAGTTCAATAGCTGTTGAACCAGCGCAAAAGGAAACGCGCTATACACATATTCAGAAAGCAAATTTCCCGCCGATGATTTCGCTGAATTACAAAGCTACTTCTTTCGGTGATTGTGATAAAGAAGCGATTGCACTCGATTTATTATTAACGATGATGTTCTCTGAAAAATCAGAAATTTATAAAAAGCTGGTCATCACTGAACAGAAGGTACGCAGTATTGATGGTTCTTATCAATTCACACGCGATCCATATCTGGCCTCAATTGAAGCTTCACTTACTGATTCAAAGGATATGACGTATGTAAAATCAGAGATTGACAAAGCCATTGAAAAGGCCAAAACAACACCATTCTCAGAGAAAGATATCAAGGAAGCAAAGATGCGTCTTCGTTACAGTTTTGCAATGGGAATGGATAGTCCGGGTCGGATAGCAGAGAGCGTGTCCTTCTACACCTGGGTTACCGGAAATCCGGAATCGATCAATAAAACCTATAACGTTTACGAATCCATCACAGCGGAAGACATGATGGCTGCGGCGAAAAAATTCCTGGTGCCGAATGGTCTCACCATTGGAACCATTTCTGCGGACGAATCAGGTCCGGTTAAATAAAATATAATTCTGATAAATCATGAAAAA
>JBIIRF010000132.1:0-6382 GCA_044341715.1 Bacteroidia bacterium
CATGACCAATAATAAAGTTGTAGGGGGATGGGTTAATATTGATATCCCTATTTTGAGTGCTAATCAATTGGCCATTTTTGAAGTATCGGAATGTATTAGTAGCATCATTAAAACAAATGGCAACATGCTCCCACTGATTGAAATTAAAAGGATGAAAAGAAAATTCATTTGGAACATAAGTCCATCCAATCAACAAATCATTTCCAGGCTTCTTTAAAAGCCACCCTTGTGAATTATTTCCAAAAGTGTTCTTGCCCATAAGATGCCAATAAAAACTTCCCTCTGCTTTGATCCAAAATTCGATTGTAAAATCACCGATTAGATCGAAGCCACTTAGATTGGTTGAACAAACCGCTTCGGCATTCCCAGAGTATTGGCCAGTGTTTGGAAAGTCTAAACTGAAATTAGAACTGGATCCTGAATTTGAGCCAGTGGCAGCAATTGAAATTGTTGATCCTAAACAAATCGTCGTATCATTCTGCACAATCTCCGCATCCACCAAACTCACAAAAACACTATCCGTTGCAGTGCATACGCCCTGGTTTACCATACACGTGTACCAGCCATTACTCGTAACGCTGATGGTTTGTGTAGTTGCGCCGGTGTTCCAGCTATAGGAAGAATATCCGCTTCCTGCATCCAACGTGGCAGAAGTGCCGCACACTGATAGGGTGTCCTGGCTAAATAACTGGCTATTGAGATTGGCTACCGTCACCGTTACACTATCCGTACAGGAAGTAATCCCATTGCTCACCGTTACGTAATAGGTGGTGGTTTGTGTAGGTGTTACGTTAATAGACGCAGTGGTGGCGCCGGTGGACCATGTATAACTTGCAGGAAGACTTGTACTGCCTCCATTGGTATTCCAGCAATATGAAGCATCGGAGGCCAGTGTACTTCCGCCAATGGATGAACCGGTTGCGGCAGATCCGGAAATAAGATAACCCGCACCATAGCGATGAACATCGTAGGCGTAATCTTCACCGGTGCCACCTGCTGTGGAAACAGACTGTTGAGCTGCGCTGAAATTATAATCAGCGATTATAACATCATTGAGGCCAAGATTGGATCCGGAATAGTTGCCAACTGCGCGCACACCGTTCACATTGCAAGCCAATCCGTAAAAAACAGTACTGTTATTTGCAGTTTGCTGCAGTGTATTCAATGCGAGCGCCTGACCGGTAGCGCTGTATTTGACTATGAAGCCACGGTTGCCCGATGACGCAGGGCCGCTTTGATTCACGCCGCCGGTGCCGTAAAATGTAGGTGCAGCACCACTGTAGTAACCGCTTACCCATACATCGCCGTTTGCATCCACATCAACTCCCGTACCTTGCGTAAGTGAGGAGACTCCATCACCGGTGTTGCCAAATGTGGTACCCCATTGCAGTGCGCCGTTTGGAGCTAGCTTCAGCAGATAACCCAAGCCTATTCCGGGATTGAAAAGGCTTGATACGGCGTTCAGTCCATCGTATACCTGCGCTGCTGTACCGTTGTTCCATGAACGGAAAGAACTGGTCACATATATATTTCCTGCAGCATCCGTTTTGATGGCGCCCGCCGATGCATCGCGGTTGTAGATACGTGCCGCCCATTGAACTTCCCCGCTACTGTTGAACTTAGCCACCACACCGGTTCCGTAATTGATACCGAATGAAGAAATATTGAGTGAGTTAGTCGTGCCGAAAATGGTGCCTGCAAAAGACGAAGGGCAACAACCATTGAAGCCACCCGAAACAATGGGATTACCAGAAGGATCAACTGTGACGCCATTAAAACCATCGTTGCTTCCACCACGTAGTGTAGCGCCCCAGAGCACTGCACCCGCAGGACTTAATTTCACCAGAAATCCATCCTGATGGTTCGCATTTCCGCCCACCACGGTGTAGGGTGCGGTAAATGAGGTGCCGCCGGTTCCATAAATCGTACAGGTCCCATTGTAACGCCCCACCATATAAATATTCCCGGATGCATCAGTAGCGAGACCTTTACCAAAATCACCGCCGGCATAATCTTCATTTGCCGAAGATCCTCCTCTTATAGCCCATTGCTGACTGCCACAACTATCATACTTCACCAAAAAGAAATCACGGCCACCAATACTATTCAATGTAGTGTTGCCAATAGTAACATTGCCTGAATAGGCACCGGAATGGTAAATGTTCCCCGATGCGTCGGAAGCAACAGAGGAAATATTAGAATTCTGATTCCCTGCTGTCTTCAACGCCGGAGTAAAACAGGAGGTGCCTTGAGCGGGGTTGGCCTGTGCCTGAAGCTGAAGTGTGGCTCCTGAACAAATGCTCGTGTCGCTTTGAAGTATGAACCCTGCATTGCAGGCTACAGCATTCTGCGCATTGTAAAGATTGGTTATTTCTTGTTGGGTAAGGGCGCGGTTCCAGATAGCGATGTCGTCAATCAAACCATCGAAATATTGGAAATTTGAATTAGTATATGCGTTGAAAAAACAGCCGATTAAAATATTACGTGGGCTGGTAAACGGGTTTGAAGTACCTGTGATATCAACCTCTGTATCGCGTAAGATTCCATCAATATATAGTTTTAGTGTACTGCCATATGAGCGAACCATAACTATACTGTGCCATTGACTTACATTAGTAATAGTGTCGATGCATCGTGTATCAAATGGATCTGATAAATTACCTCGAATGTGCCCTGAATACAATCCGTTTTGACCATACAATGAAAAAAATCTATTTTGATGTTGCCCGTCTCCATCTCCTTGTCCAATGATGCGTTGGGCAGAGACAGGATTACTATTAAACCTGACGTATGCTTGAATTGTATAAGAGCTTGTTCTAAAGAATGAAAATAATGGGTTATCATTAATGTAAATAAAATCATTTATTCCATCGAAGGAATAGGCACTATTGGGTTGTCCATTGCGGTTGTTGGATAAAGTCGCTCCATTCACCGTTCCATTATTCCCATTCCCACTCTCATCATTCGCATTTCCGTTAAACGGCCACCAGCCTACGAGTCCGTTGGTGGGGACGTAGGAGGGGACTTGCGCCAAGGCGCCGCCTGCAGCGAACAAGAGTGCTGCGATTAGATTTTTAGTTTTCATTATTAAAATATTGTTTATTTGATTAGTTGGTGTCCCGCGCTTTCATCGCCATCTCGGGATGGTTAGTTACTTATGAAATTATTTCAGCATTAATTTTCTGTCGTACTGTTTACCGTTTAATGTATAGCGAACTATGTATAATCCTTTCTCGAATTGATCGCCTAAATTGATTTGATGTTGAACAAAGCCATTAGTTGCTGTTACATTGGCATTGTAAATTGATTGCCCCATCATGTTGATGATTTGCAAATCACCTGCTCCCTCTGTATCTGTTTGAAATTCAAATGTGAAGGATCCATCGTTAGGATTTGGATAAATGCGAATAGTCTCCGGCATATCTTCACGAAGTGTTCGGGCCGACTCATCGTTCAAATCATTCTCTACTGCAATAACATCCGGATTTGCCAAACGGCAATTAACAGCTACTACTACACTGCTGCTGCTTATGCGCGAGCAACCCGTCGTTAAATTTTTAGAAACCACCTTGTACGTACCCGGTTGTTTAACAACCTGTGTATAGTTTGTTGCATTCTCCATAGAGACATTCGTCCGATACCATTGCACACTGTAATTGCTGCCAAGGTTTGTACAGTTGAGTGTTACGCTATCACCAACGCAAAACGATGTTGCACCGGTAGTAGTGACAGTGATAGCAGCATTTGTTTTACTTGTCACCTGAATGGCATTGCTTGTTAACGCAGTACCGTTACACGTTGCTACACACGTATATGATCCTGTTGCTGTCGCTTTGTACGTACGCGAGGTTCCGTTGCTGCTTACATTCACCCCATTCTTCTTCCATTGGTAGGTGCCACCTACTACATCGCTTTTCAGGTTAACGGAGTTTCCTGCGCAGAAGGTTGTGGGGCCATCTGCGGTGATGATGTTTGAAGAACTATTGCAGGTTTGTGCATTGTATAAAGCCGTAATTTCTTGTTGGGTTAGAGCGCGGTTCCAGATGCCAACTTCATCAATTATACCTGTCGAAGGACCATAGTTACCATTCCACATGCTAGCACCAATTCTATAAAAAGGTGCCTCATAAAAATTGCTGCTTGAAATATAAATTGTTTGACCAACAATGCTTCCATCAAAATACAATTTCAAAATTCCATTATCAGCAGTAAATGCTATATGATGCCATTGAGAATTTGATACTTGACCTCCCGACACGTTGTAGTCTACGTTATTTGACCTTAAACCAACATTTGCATAATTTTGATAAACTTGTAAGTGAATCGCCATTGTCATATCATTTTCACCCGGATTTGTATTGCCAGCAATGCTATTATAATCTGATATGGCCAATGTGCCAGTTGAATTGTTTTTATTAATCCAAGCGGAAGCTGACCAACTTGAATTTGGACTACCGATTTGTGTACTTGGTGAGAGCGTATTCCCAATTTCAATCCGATTAGGCACTGAACTAAAAGAATAAGATTTATTGGTATTCCCCAACCTATCACTCGTAAGCGTTGCCCCATAAACCACCCCATTATTCCCATTCCCACTCTCATCATTCGCATTTCCGTTAAACGGCCACCAGCCCACCAGGCCGTTGGTGGGGACGTAGGAGGGGACATTTTGTGCAAATATATTCAAGGTGAATAGCAGCAAAGCTGTTATCAGTAATTTCGATTTCATGGGTATATTAGGTTTTTTACTTTGTTATTTTAATACAGAATTTAATTAATGACCATCGTGATTGCATTAAGTGGTCAGAGGCGGCGGTCGTAAATATTATTGTGTAAAATCATAAAAAGTTTGTTGTTGAAGTGTCACAGGTGTTTTACTCCAGGTTTCAATAATATTGCGTGCGCGTATTCCTATAAAAAACGATTGACCAATGTAAATACCCGGAAAATCGAAGTAAACATCCCCATATATATCAAGAATGCCCGTCTCACTGTGTAAAACAGTTGAAGGACTAAGCGGATCAGCAATGAATGCAGTTACTGTATCAACATGGGTAAAAACAGAACTAATTCCTGCATTGACCAAGGCCGGCTCCATTAATCCGTTGCCCAGATAATAACCTTCAATAAACATTTTTATATGAACATTCGCGAAGGCCATAATAAATTGAAATGGTGAACCGCTTAAACCGATACAACCCGCACTGTTCACTACTTTTATTGATCCGGTATTGGCATAAGAAGGAACTATCACTACAATCTGAGTATCACCGCTCACCGTAAAAGATGGGGCAAGAGTAGTATCAAAATACACCTGAACGGCATTTGTAAATCCACTGCCCTTAAGGGTAACCATTGTGCCTGCATTCCCAACCATGGGAGAAAAAGTGCTTACTATAACAGGGGGTGGTTGTGATATTACGCAGGAGGATTGCAACGTACAGCCCGATGCATCGGTAATGGTAACAGTGTATGTGCCCGCCACAAGGCCACTCACATTCGCTGAAGTAGCGCCAAACGACCATAAAAATGTATATGGGGCATGCCCGCCTGTAACCTGAGCGGTTGCAGATCCGTTATTTCCACCATTACAGATAACCGCTACGGTATTAAATGTACAATTAAGAGGCGCGGGCTGTGTAACCTGATATGTAGCTGTAGTACTACAGCCTATAGCTGAAGTAACCGTTACAGTATAGTTGCCCGCAGCTAAACCGGAAATGCTTTTGGCAGGGGAGCCATTGGACCAGGCATATTGTATGTTGCTGTTAACAGTAACTGCTGTTTGTGCATTGGTGAAGGATGTATTTACTGACCATACGCGCGGCGTGGTAAACGCACCTGTTGTACGATTAAACACGCCTGTGGCTCTTAAAAAACCACTTGTCGGATCGGGAGCACAATAGCTCGTCGTACGAAGCCGCCCGCCCGCATAGCGATCGTTACTGGGCAAAACAAAGCCTCTGCTGGTATCCGTCAAGGCTGCGCCTCCGATCGAACTGCCAAAGAAAATAGCGTCTTTCGGTACACTGTTGGAGTCAAGTGAGTTTACTGCACCCAGAAAAACCGCAACACCATCCGCCAGACCGCCTCCGTTACCCAGCACGCCGGTTACAAGATTAGCGCCTCCTAGACCCCCATCACCGGAGGATGTGGCTGTATTGATTACACGCAACTTTACGCCGCTTGGGGCCATGGAAGATCCTCCGACGTACACCACATCACCCGGCACTACTGTTCCGGTGCTGATCTGAAAAGCATAGGTGGAATTAACGGTTGGACTGGCTACACCGCCTTGCATCCATCCCTTAGAGGTAGCCGGGCTGTTGTTGGAAAAAATCACCGTGTACGGAGTTTGACTGAAGTTAATGTACTCGGTGGC
>JBIIRF010000133.1:0-6360 GCA_044341715.1 Bacteroidia bacterium
TGCTTTTTCGAATAAAGATAGTTTACATATAGCTCAGGTAACACAGTTGATTGATTCGTTCCATATTGGTGGATTAATCTTCTTTCAGGGTGGCCCGGCTCGCCAATTATCACTGACAAATTTCTATCAGTCGCGTTCATTTACGCCATTGTTGATTGGTATCGATGGCGAATGGGGCCTGAGTATGCGTCTCGATAGTACCATGCGTTTTCCTCGTCAAATGACACTGGGTGCGGGAGCTAAACCGGAGCAGGTTTATCAGATGGGAGTTGAAATAGGCCGCCAATGTAAGCGAATGGGCATTCACATCAATTTTGCTCCTGATGCAGATGTAAACAATAATCCGGCGAATCCGATTATCAATAGTCGTTCTTTTGGAGAAGATAAAAATGCAGTGGCTGATCTGGCAGGGCAATACATGCGTGGTATGCAGGATGCCGGGGTCTTAGCTTGTGCGAAACACTTTCCCGGACACGGTGATACCGATACCGACTCTCATCTTTCATTGCCTGTTGTCCATGCCAGTGCTGCAAGAATGGACTCGATTGAACTCTATCCTTTCCGTAAACTGATTCAACAAGGATTGGGTTCAGTGATGGTGGCGCATCTGTTTGTACCGGCTCTTGATTCAACACCCGGACTCGCAAGTACACTTTCAACACGTGTGGTGGACTCATTGCTTAAAAAACAAATGAACTTTGGTGGATTGGTGTTTACAGATGCACTGAACATGAAAGGTGTGGCGAATGATTATCCTTCCGGCGAACTGGAGTTGAAGGCGTTAAATGCAGGTAATGATGTTTTGTTGTATTCGTTGGATGTCGGGAAGGCTGTGGCTCGTATTCATTCAGCGATTCAGGAGTGTGAAATTGATCAGGAGTTGATTGATAAGAAGGTGCGAAAAATACTGATGGCGAAATATTGGGCAGGACTTAATTCCCGGAATCAGGTTTCCATGGAGCATCTTTCAGAAGATTTAAATAATTCACCGGCGGCCTGGTTGAACTATCAGATGTATGCGGCAGCTCCAACGTTACTTCGAAATAAAAATTCGGTTCTTCCGCTGAATCCTTATTACCGTGACTGCGTGGCTTCAGTCGTTGTAAATGATACAATGAATAATTATTTTCAGCAGATGTTGGCAAATTATGGTCATGTGGATTTTTTCCGTTTGCCGAAAGATGCTTCGAAGCAATATGCTGATAGTTTACTGAAGGTGCTGTCTGATTACGACAGGATAATTGTAAGTGTTCACAATACGACGATCAACGCAGCGAAAAATTTCGGCGTGACTCCCGCTATGTCCGATTTTGCTGTACGGGCCGGTAAGCTGAAAGGAAGTATTCTGAGTGTTTTCGGTAATGCCTATGTGTTAGGAAAGTTTGAAGGATATGAAAGTTTCGACGCTATTGTGCAGGGCTATGAGGATACATATCTCCCGCAATGGCAGGTGGCACAGAAAATATTTGGTGCCGATTATTTTTATGGTCGTTTGCCGGTTTCTTCACCTCCTTATTTTTACCTGAATGAAGGATTGGTTTCGAAAAAGAATGGTGCCATTGCATATACTTTACCTGATGCCGTCGGGGCAGATCCTATTCGATTAGCACAGATCGATTCATTGGTAAATGTTGCGATTGCTGATTCTGTTTTTCCGGGCTGTCAGGTGCTTGTTATGAAAGATGCACAGGTGATTTATAATAAAGCTTTCGGTTGGCATACTTATTCAAAAGAGCAAAAGGTCGCTCTTAGTGATGTGTACGATGTTGCATCTGTTACAAAAATCGTGTCTACCGCCCTGGCGGCGATGTACCTGTTCGATCGGCATAAAATCGACCCGGAGGCGAAGGTGTCAAAGTATTTGCATTTCCTGAGAAATACCGATAAAAAAGATATTACCATCCGGGAGATTATGGCGCATCAATCAGGATTGAAGGCATGGATTCCTTTTTGGAAGACTACTGTTGATAGCACAGGTCAGCTGGATACATTGCTTTATAAATCATCTGAGCAGTCAGGATATCACTTAAAAGTGGCTGATAAACTCTATCTGAAGGATTCGTATAAGGAGCAGTTGCTGGATGAAATTGCAAAGAGTCCGCTGGAGAAACAAGGGCAGTTTGTTTATTCTGATCTTGGAATTATTTTGCTGCAACAGGTAATAGAGAAAGTGAGTGGTAAATCAATTGATCATTTGGTGACGGATGTTTTTTATAAGCCTCTCGGATTATGGCAGATGGGCTATCATCCTTTAACATGGAAAAGTGCGGATAAAATTGTACCTACCGAAATTGATACTGCATTCAGAAAACAACTCATTAAGGGCTATGTGCATGATCCTGCTGCTGCCATGATGGGTGGTGTGGGTGGACATGCCGGTGTGTTCTCCAATGCACACTCGCTGGCAGTCATTATGCAGATGTTGCTGAATAAAGGTTCTTATGCAGGGAAACAATACCTCAAACCAGCGACTGTTGAGTTGTTTACTTCCAAAGCGTATCCTGAATCTGCTAATCGCCGTGGACTCGTATTCGATAAACCTGATTTGTCGAAGGGTGTAGAAGGTCCGAGTGCAATGGCAGCGTCTTTGTCTTCATTCGGTCATTCAGGCTTTACCGGCACTTATGCCTGGGCAGATCCTTCTAATAATCTGGTTTACATATTCCTGTCGAACAGGGTTTATCCGGATGCCCATAATAACAAACTGGCCAAATCAAATCTTCGTACCCGGATTCAGCAGATAGCATATGAGTCTATGAAACAGTGATTTAACAGGATTCTTTTTATTTTCTTTAGTGATTAAAATAGAATCGGTCTTCAATCGACATATCCTTGTTAACTTTGTTGTATGAGAATAGGTATTGTATGTTATCCCACCTTTGGTGGAAGCGGTGTCGTAGCTACTGAATTAGGTAAAGCTCTTGCCGATAAAGGGCATCGGATTCATTTTATTACCTATAGCCAGCCGGTGAGGTTGGATTACTTCTCTGAGAATATTTCTTATCATGAAGTGACGATTGCGAAGTATCCGCTCTTCGATTATATTCCTTATGAAACTGCATTGACGAGTAAGTTGGTGGATGTTGCTTTGTTCGAAGGTTTGGATGTATTACATGTGCATTATGCAATTCCGCATGCATCGGTTGCTTATCTGGCGAAACAAATTCTTGCTGCGCAGGGTGTCACCCTTCCTGTTGTTACAACATTGCATGGTACAGATATCACATTGGTGGGAAAGGATTCGAGTTATCTTCCCGTGGTGACGTTTGCGATTAATCATTCGGATGGTGTGACCGCGGTTTCTGATAGCTTAAAGCAGGATACGTATAATAACTTTAAAATATCGAAAGATATAGAGGTGATCCCCAATTTTATTGATTTGAAACGCTTCTCGAAAAAAGCAAAAGATCATTTCAGAAAAGCAATTGCTCCGAATGGTGAACGTTTGATTGTTCATACATCAAACTTCCGTAAAGTAAAACGTGTGCAGGATGTGGTGCATGTCTTTAATAAGTTGAAAGATGAAGTCCCATCGAAACTCTTGTTGATTGGCGATGGTCCTGAAAGGCACAACACCGAACAATTATGCCGCGACTTAAACCTTTGTGATGATATCCGCTTCCTTGGTAAGCAGGAAATGATTGAGGAGATTTTGTCGATTTGTGATCTCTTTATCATGCCCTCAGAGACAGAAAGCTTTGGTCTCGCAGCACTGGAAGCGATGGCTTGTCAGGTGCCTGTGATTTCTTCCAATGCCGGCGGTATGCCTGAGTTGAATATTCAAGGCGTGACAGGTTTCATGAGTAATGTTGGTGATGTGGATGATATGGCAAAAAATGCTGTGAAAATCCTGAAGAATGATGAGGACCTTGCACGTTTTAAAGAAAATGCACTGAAGCGGGCTGCAGAGTTCGATATTGAAAAAATTATGCCGATGTATGAATCGATGTACGCTAAAGTAATCGAGTCTACATTAGTTACGAAGTAATTATCCTCCTGCTTTTTTTGCTTTGTATCCTTGTTGGATAAGAAGTGTCAAAACCTTTTCCCGATGATCGCCTTGTATGAGGATGTCTCCATTTTTTGCTCCTCCGCCAACTCCACATTTTGATTTCAGCATTCGTGCAAGATCATCAAGATCTCCTTCTTTGCCGATAAATCCTTTTACTACAGTTACTACTTTTCCTCCGCCTTTGCGTTCAAGCCAGATCTTTAAGTCCTGTTGTGACGAGGAAGGTGTATTGATTTCTTCGTCGTGTGATTGCGGTTTGAAATCAGGATTAGTGGAGTAGACAAGTCCACCGGCAGAGTTGTTTTTCTTGCTCATGATTAAAATTTCGCCTGTACCTTAAAGTTCAGGAGTCGTGAGGTTAAGTAATTTGGAATTCCGTATTGTCTTCCTGTTACATCTGTAATCCAAATGTAGGAAATGGTGTTGCTTACTTGCAGAAGGTTGAATACCTCCAGACTGAATATCAGCGACCGAAGATTTTTGATAACAGGTAATCGGGATTTGTTTTCAGCGTCTTCGTCAATGGCAATTTTTGAGAAGCCAATATCTACGCGACGATAAGATGGACTGCGTTTTATGTCTTTGTAGCGATCGTTTCCGGGAGGTCCAAAGGGAAGTCCTGTTCCGAAAATTAAATTCAGATGCATTCTTATCGTTGGGAACTTAGGCAGGTAATCCTGGAAGAACATACTGAAGGTGACACGTTGGTCAGTTGGTCGTGGAATATTTCCAGGTTCTACTTTTACGCTATCAGTAACAATATCATTGTTGGTATATCCGAAAATTATTTCTTCGCCATCAGAATTGTAATATTTAAAATAGTTGTCGTCGTCGATGTCTTCTACTGTTTTGAGTAATCCGAGTGATACCCAGGATTCAATACCACTTACGAATTCTCCGTTTACACGAAAATCAAGTCCTGTAGCATACCCGGAGGCATTGTTCTTAGCGAGGTAGCGGATACGGGTGTTGTCAAGCTTGTAGGGGATCAGATCATCCAGTATTTTGTAATAGGCTTCACTCGATAGTTTGAATTCTCTTCCCCATGCGAGAAATTGGTAATCTCCTCCAACAACAAAGTGAATTGATCGCTGTGCTTTGAGGTCTTTGTTGATCTCTCCTTCGAGGTTGCGTAGTTCGCGGTAGAAGGGAGGTTGATAATAAAGTCCTGTTGCAGCTCTGAAGGCGAGGCGTTTGTTCCAGGATGGCTTGTAGGCGAATGTGGCGCGCGGACTAACATTGAGTTCGTTGTTCAGGTCCCAGTATGTTCCACGAATACCAAATGAAAAACTAACTCGTTCGAGATCCCAGGTGTTTTGTAAATATCCGCTGAAACGATTGGATGATAAACTGATTTTGTTTTTTACAACTCCATTGAGTGTGATTTCCTGAAGAAGATTTGCCGGTTGTCCTGGATTATCGCTCGGATGAGGAATAGAATAATCTGCTGAATCACGGTATTGCCATTCATCAAGGTTGTCACTAATGATTTCCTGTTGTGCTTTTAATCCCCATTGCCAGCGATGTTTGTTGACGCGGTAAGTTCCTACATGTGATGCTGTTGTGACATTGGCCTGTAATTCGTTGCGCGCATGGTCGAGAAAGGCACCGACTCCTCTGTTGAAAGCAGCTTCGCCAAAGTCTGAACTTCCGAGGTCACGTTCAAGTTCGTCGAGAAAGTATTGTCCTAGCACATCGAAAAACTCTCGTTCTCTGGAGGCAAAGGCAGAGACAATGAATTTTAACTTCAGACTATCATTTACATGATGAGTAAGTGAGATAGCTCCCGTTCCTGTATTGAACTCGTCGATTTCCTGTCCGTCAAAATAAATTGTGAGTCGCAAAGCTTCATTGATACTTCCGAAATCCGTTTGTCGGGTGGATGGAATAACATTGAATTGGTTGTAGGAGTAGTTTCCTAAAAAGGATACCTCCGTTTTTCTCGATAGCTGATAGTTGACCTTCAATTGAACGTCAGCGAACTTTGGTTTGTATTCGCCCTGGGTGTCAAGCGATTTGAGTACAAACTGATTGGAGCGGTAACGTACTCCTGTCAGCCAGGTGAATTTTTCGTTCTTGCTGGCTCCTTCAAGATGAACACCTGCTCCCATGAAACTGCCAAATGCGCTTCCTGCGAATTTCTTTGGTGTGCGGTACTTGATATCGAGTACAGAACTTAGCTTGTCTCCGTAGATGGCTGAGAATCCTCCGGCGCTGAAACTAATATCTGAAACGAGATCAGGGTTTACAAAACTGAGACCTTCCTGTTGGCCTGCTCTTACCAGAAATGGTCGATAGATTTCAATGTCATCTACATAAACCAGGTTTTCATCAAAGCTTCCTCCTCT
>JBIIRF010000134.1:0-6359 GCA_044341715.1 Bacteroidia bacterium
TCTCACCGAGATATTCAACCTGACCGATCCGCGCCTGCTGGTGTCTGTCATTCACACTCTCTGCAATACCAATCGCCATCGCCTCCATATCGCGTCCTGCTAATCCACCGTATGTATGCAATCCTTCATACACCACCACCAGATTACGTGCTTCTTCAAACACATCCCATTCATTCGTAGCCATGAATCCGCCAATATTCACCAAGGCATCTTTCTTGGCACTCATTGTAGCACCATCAGTAAGTGAACATAATTCTAACACAATCTGATGGACAGATTTTCGCTGATAACCATCCTCCCGCTGCTGAATGAAATAGGCATTCTCCGCTACACGGGTCATATCAAGAATAATACGTAGTTTATGTTTCTTCGAATAGGCACGTAAGGCTTTCATGTTCTTCATGCTGATCGGTTGTCCGCCAGCCATGTTTACGGTAGTGCCTATCGTTATATAGGGAATTCTCTTGGCCCCGTACTTCCTTACAAGCTTATCGAGCTTCTGCAAATCCACATCTCCTTTAAACGGATGCAGACTCTTCGGATCATGTGCTTCATCGATGATGATATCTGCAAACGTACCTCCGGCCAGTTCCTGATGAAGACGTGTTGTCGTAAAATACATATTACCCGGAACGATATCTCCCTTTTTGATAAGCACTTTTAAGAGGATATTCTCAGCACCGCGTCCCTGATGAGTAGGCACCAGGTATTTATAGCCGTAGTGTTTTTTCACTGCTGCTTCCAGATTATAATAATTCCGGCTACCTGCATAAGCCTCATCTCCCCGCATCATTCCAGCCCATTGTATATCGCTCATGGCAGATGTTCCACTGTCGGTAAGGAGATCAATATATACATCCTCCGAACGCAAGAGGAAGGTATTAAATCCTGCTTCACGAATTGCTTTAGTACGTTGTGCCTTGGTGGTCGTCTTCAACAACTCCACCATTTTCATTTTATAGGGCTCAGCCCAGGAAGATTTTTTTACACTTTTCATAATTAGATTGCTAACTGATATAACACTCCCGGTTTATATTTTTCGCTTCTGAAACATGATGAATACAATAGATCAGATTGGCTGCCCACTTCGCATGTTTTCCAGTTTTGCCTCGAAGACTCCGGCTATTGTATTGGCCCGATGTTTAGCTTCATTTGCTTTTGGCCCCTGAAAATATTCATCCACCACGCCTTCGAAGAGCAACAACCATCGATCGAAATGCTGCGTGCCGATGGGTAATTTCATGTGCGGAGGAAACGGTCGACCATTGTAAGTATGTGAACCAAACAATAACGATTGCCAGAAGGTATACATCTTCTCCAGATGCTGCTTTAGATGTAATGAAAGATGTTCCTCGAAAATGTGTCCCAGTAAATCATCTGCCATCACCCGCTCGTAAAATTTATCGACCATCAACTGCACATCTTCTAATGAAGTAATATCTCTCTTTTCCATTCTTCTTAGTGTATACGCCACGTCTGTTTTATGACCCGCAAAGATTGATAATCATTCTGCGATAAAAAATGATGGATATCATGATCAGTTAAAATTGCACAATACAAACAAACTGTATAATTTCTTCTGTGTACACCAGGTTATAATCAAAAGCAAAACATACTGCAGCAATAACTCAGATAATCAGCAGTGGTTTTCCATTGCAGGCTGTAGATATGAATGCTATTATATCAGCATGATAAAATCTGTTCATGATGAAATTCATCAGCAAAAAATCTACAAGTAAATCCGGGCTTCAGCCAATCACAGAAAACGATAATTACAACAGCTGGACAACAATAAACCAATATCTGCTACTGGGTAAAACCTATTCTTCAGATGCAGGTTTCTCCTCAGAAGACGGAGTAACGGCTGTATTTCCATTCTCCTCCGAAATCACTTTTTCCTCCGGATAAATTTTCTTTTGGAAGAGAATCCATAAAATCACCCCGATACTGATAGAAGCATCCGCCAGATTAAACACCGGACGAAAGAAAAGAAAAGACTCTCCACCCCAAATCGGGAACCACTCGGGAAACTGTCCGCTCAGCAAGGGGAAATAAAACATATCCACCACTTTTCCATGCAGTAAAGTAGAATAGCCACCTTCCGGCGGAAACATTTCTGCAATCGTCCCGAACTCACTCGATGAAAAGATAACTCCATAAAAAACGGAATCTATAATATTTCCAACCGCACCTGCTATTACCAGCGACACCACCGTAACAAACAACGTTGAAGCTTTCTCCTTCACCAGTTTATATAGGAACCAGAACATGGCACCAACAAAAACTATACGAAACAGACTCAGGAACAGTTTTCCGAAATCTCCTCCAAACTCCAGTCCGAAGGCCATACCATTATTCTCAGTAAAGTGAATGATACACCATTTGGTGACTTCATACTCTTGACCGAGATACATATTCGTCTTGATCCAGATTTTAATCAGTTGATCAAGCAACAAAATAGTGAAGATGAGAAGAAGTGGACGTTTCAATTGATATAGTATAATCCGGACAGGATCCGTTCTTTAATAAACGAAGCCTGCAGCAATCCACCGCAAGCTTCGTTTGTAACCGATGAAGAGAATAACTTCTACATCGGGAATTTAATTAGTCTCTATACTGCTTCAGTTTGGCTTCCATGCTCTGGGTCGTTCCGGGAACAGCACGTAAGCGCTCCTTTGGAATCAACTGTCCTGTCACACGGCAAATACCATACGTTTTGTTTTCAATACGAAGTAACGCTGCTTCCAACTGCTCGATAAACTTCTTCTGACGAGCTGCCAGATTTGCTGCTTCTTCCTTAGCCAATGTTTCAGAACCATCTTCCAGCATTTTGAAAGAAGCACCTGTATCATCGGTACCATTTTCATTCGCATTAAGAATCTGGGCCTGCAGGTTAATCAACTCTTCACGGGCATCTACCAGTTTACCCTGAATCAATGTTTTGAATTCAGCCAGATCTGCATCACTGTAACGCAGATTGGTCACCACTTTTTTTACTTCCACTGTATTCTCTGTCTTTTTATTATCGTTCGTCACACTTGGTACTACGGGTATTTTCACAGCCGGCGCAGGCTTTGACGCAGGCGTCGGTTTCGGTGCTACTGCCTTTACAGGTGCCACCTTTGGAGCCGGAGCAGGTTTCGTTGCTTTCGGTGCCGGAGCAGGTTTCGTTGCCTTTGGAGCAGGAGCTGCTTTCGGAGCAGGTTTAGCCACGGCCTTTTTCACAGGAGCTTTTGCTGCAGGTTTAGCTGCTGCTTTTTTTGGAGCAGGAGCAGCCTTTTTAGGAGCCGCTTTCTTTACTTCTTTTTTAGCCACTGGTTTTTTAGGAGCCGCTTTTTTAGGAGCCGCCTTCTTCGCCGGAGCTTTTGCAGCAGATTTCTTAGGGGCAGCTGCCTTTTTTACAGTTTTTTTGGCTGGAGCCTTTGAAGCAGGCTTCTTAGCCGCGGCCTTCTTGGTCTTTGAAATTGGTTTTTTAGTGGCCATATTAGTATTTATTTACTGTTGTTAACACCTGGAGCTCTTCATCTACTTCCAACGGCTGGACATCACTGCCCTCCAGATGGTCCACCAACTCCAGTTCGGTGGCTAAAATTTCGGTGCGAATATAGTCGAAATTGTTCTTCACGGAGCGATGGATGCTTTCCGGACCTTTGATTCGTACCGAAATCCGGTCTGTTATCTCGAAACCCTTGTCTTTCCGTATGTTCTGAATCCTGTTGACCAGTTCCCGGGCCAGTCCCTTGTCCTTCAGATCGTCGGTTATGGTGATATCCAGGGCTACCGTGAGACGTCCCTGATTGGCTACCTGCCAGCCGGGGATATCCTCACTGAGAATCTCCACATCCTCCAACAGCAGGTCGAAACTTACCTCACCCAGCCGCAGCGACAATACTCCTGTCTGCTCCAGCACCGCAATTTCCTCCTGCGTAATTTCGGATACGCGCACCGTTAGTTGTTTCATTAATCCGCCTACTTTCGGACCCAGGGCCTTGAAATTCGGCTTTAGTTTCTTCACCAGAATATTGGACGCATCATCGAGGAATTCGATGGATTCGATATTAACTTCAGCAAGGATAAGATCGGCTACTGCCTGCACTTGTGTACGGAAGTGCGGGTTAATCACCGGCAGTAAGATCTTCTGCAACGGCTGTCGGACTTTGATATTTACTTTTTTACGCAGACTCAACGCCATACTGCTGATATCCTGCGCCAGCTGCATCCGTTCTTCGAGTGCTTTATCGATGATTTTCTCATCAGCCACCGGGAAGGAAGCCAGATGCACCGAAGCATGATCATCCTTATGACTCACTTCATTCAGATCGCAGAAGAGCTGATCCGCGAAGAAGGGAGAAACAGGAGCCATCAATCGGGCAATGGTATCGAGGCAGGTATAGAGTGTTTGATAGGCCGCCTTTTTATCTTCAGTATAATCTCCTTTCCAGAACCGGCGACGACTCAAACGAACATACCAGTTACTCAGATGCTCCGTCACGAAATCCTGAATCAGACGTGTTGCCTTGGTTGGTTCGTAGTCGGCATAATTCGCATCCACTTCTTTCACCAGGGAATTCAGCAGCGAGAGAACCCACCTGTCGAGCTCTGTTCGTTGTTCAACAGGAATCTCGGCATCTTCATACCGGAATCCGTCGATATTTGCATACAACGCAAAGAAATTATAGGTATTGTAAAGTGTACCGAAGAACTTACGTTGTACTTCACCGATACCTTCCAGATTAAATTTAAGATTATCCCAGGGCTGCGCATTGGAGATCATGTACCAACGTGTCGCGTCCGGACCATACGTTTCTAGCGTACTGAACGGATCCACTGCATTGCCCAATCGCTTCGACATTTTGTTGCCGTTTTTATCCAGCACCAAACCATTCGACACCACATTCTTAAACGCAACTGAATCGAACAGCATAACAGCGATTGCATGCAAGGTAAAGAACCATCCACGTGTCTGATCCACACCCTCTGCAATGAAATCGGCCGGATACACATTCTCCAGCGAAGGCTGTGAAAACGGATAATTCCATTGAGCATACGGCATCGCACCGGAGTCGAACCATACATCGATCAGATCTGTTTCGCGGTACATTGGTTTTCCGGTAGAAGAAACCAGCACTGCATGATCCACATAGGGACGATGCAAATCAAAATCACCTTTTGAAGGATCAAGATGCGCCATTTTAGAGGCATCCATTAAACCCGCAGCAGCAGATTTTTTTAGTTCGACATTGAGTTCTTCAACGGAACCGATGCATTTCTCCTCACCATCTTCACTGCGCCAGATCGGCAGCGGAATACCCCAGTAACGGGAACGACTCAGGTTCCAGTCAACAAGGTTCTCCAGCCAGTTACCAAAACGTCCGGTACCTGTACTCTCCGGTTTCCAGTTGATGGTTTTATTGAGTTCGATCATCCGGTCCTTGCAGGCTGTGGTGCGGATAAACCAGGAATCGAGTGGATAATACAGGATCGGTTTATCGGTACGCCAGCAATGCGGATAACTATGCTCGTATTTTTCTACTTTAAAGGCACGGTTTTCCTGCTTCAGACGAATAGCAATCCGTTCATCTACGTTCAGGTATTTATCGCGGCCTTGTTGCTGACGCGCAGCTTCTTTTTCTGTTTCGTTGAGATATTCTTCCTTCACATACTCCAGCGCAAACTCTCCGGCTTCCTTCACAAAACGTCCGCGACGATCAACTAACGGCATCGGCTTACCGCTTTCATCCTTTACGAGGATAGCAGGTACACCATGCTGTTTCGCTACACGGAAGTCATCGGCCCCGAAGGTCGGAGCAATATGAACGATACCGGTACCATCTTCCGTACTTACAAAATCTCCGGTGATCACACGGAACGCACCTTCTTCCGGCTGCACGAAAGGCAATAACTGCTCGTAGGAGATGTCCTGCAGAGAAGCACCGGAAAATTCTTTCTCGACGCGGAAGGGAATATTTTTATTTCCTGATTGATATTCTTCGATTGTCAGTTCCGCATTCTTCGCATTGAAATGTTTACTGAGAAGATCCTTCGCAACAACTACACTCACCGGTTCAAATGTGTACGGGTTGAATGTACGCACAAGCACATACGTGATCTTCTCCCCTACTGCCAGAGCAGAATTGGAAGGGAGTGTCCAGGGAGTGGTTGTCCATGCGAGGAAAAACACCGGCGCATCGGTCGCGCTGAAGAGAGCTTCACTTTTTGCATTCCTAACTGCCTTGAACTGCGCAACGATGGTAGTATCCTTTACCAGCTTATACGTACCCGGCTGATTCAATTCATGCGAACTCAATCCGGTTCCTGCTGCGGGTGAAAACGGCTGAATAGTATACCCTTTGTAGAGC
>JBIIRF010000136.1:0-6327 GCA_044341715.1 Bacteroidia bacterium
CCGCTGTTCGATTCACTCTCCCTCCGACTCGAAAACAATCATACCGTAAAGTTCATCACCAAACGAAAAACGGCTGATGACATTTATGTCCAGAAACTGATCGTTGATGGAAAGGAAATACAAGAGAACCTGATAACACACGATCAGCTCGTAAACGCAAACAATGTTGTATTTGAGATGGCATCCTTCCCAAATACTGCAAGAGGAACACGTCCTGAAGGCAGAGGAGCCATGCAGACAAATTATTTCTACAGAGCACCCATCATCAAAGCGGCAGGCAGAATCTTCAGTGATAGTTTACTCATCGATATTCAATCTCCTGATGGAGGCGGTATTTTATTCGGATACATGCCCGGACTTATGATGACAGGAGAAACATATCGTGGACCATTTTATATTCACCATAGCACCACTGTATATGCACAATGCATGGACCAGAAAGGGAAAAGCGGACAAACCGCTGCATCATTTTTCAAACTTCCAAATCATTGGAAGATAGTATTGCAAACGACACCCAGCCGCCAATACATGGCCGAAGGACCGATCAGCATGATTGATGGAATTAAAGGCACGGACAATTGGAGAAAAGGAGATTGGCATGGTTACCAGAGTACGGACATGGCTGTTATGATTGACTTCCGTGGAGAACAAAAAATCAGTAGTGTTGAAACCGGATTCCTCCAGGACACCCGCTCGTGGATTTTAATGCCGAAAGAAATGATCATCGAAATATCACAGGACGGCGAAAAGTGGAAAGAAGTAGCGCGCGTAGCCAATACTGTGGCAGACAAAGATCTCAATGTACAGATTCAACGGATGAAAGTGGAGTTTAAACCAACTAAGGCTAAATTTATTCGTGTAAAAGCTGTCAATTATGGCGTACTTCCCGCCTGGCACCAAGGAGCAGGATTTGATGCATTTATTTTCTGTGACGAGATTGAAGTAAAGTGATGTGAACCAATAAATAATATTTTTTCATTCATTTATTAAAAGTTTCACTTTATTTTATTTGATATAAATATTCTATCTTTAGTGTTCTTAATCAAATGCATAATAATGATTAATCGTCGTAAGTTTATAAAGGGTGCTTTCTACACCACCGGAGCAATGTTGGCTGCCTCACAAGTGAAGGGCGCTACATTGTTATCGTCAACTCCTTCTTTCCCGCTTGTGTTGTCTACATGGGCACCCAATGTAAAAGCAAATGCTGCAGCCTGGGAATTGTTATCCGCCGGTCGCAGAGCAGTGGATGCAGTTGAGCGCGGAGTGATGGTACCGGAAGCTGATCCGGAGGATACAAGTGTAGGCTATGGTGGTTTACCTGATCGCGATGGCCGTGTAACGCTCGATTCATGCATCATGGATGAATTCGGTAATTGCGGATCGGTCATGTGTCTGGAGCATATTATGCATCCGATTTCTGTTGCCAGAATGGTGATGGAAAAAACTCCGCATGTTATTCTGGTTGCTGATGGTGCATTACAGTTTGCGCTCGCCAATGGCTTTAAAAAGGAAAATCTCTTAACCGCTTCATCGAAAAAGATATGGGAAGAGTGGCTCGTGAAAGCGAATTATAATCCGATGGATACTTTGAAGTATATGAAGGGTGTAGGTTCTCCGGGATCAAAGGATAATCACGATACAATCGGTATGTTGGCCATTGATAAAAGTGGAAATATTTCCGGTGCATGTACTACCAGTGGTATGGCCTTTAAGATGCATGGCCGTGTGGGAGATTCTCCGGTGATTGGTGCCGGATTATATGTCGATAATGAAGTTGGAGCAGCTACTGCAACCGGTGTCGGTGAAGAAGTAATTCGTATTTGTGGTTCTCATACTGTAGTGGAAGCAATGCGTTATGGTAAGTCTCCGCAGGAAGCGTGTCAGATAGCTGTTGAACGTATGGCGAATCTTCGCAAGGGAAAATTGGAGGATAAACAAATTGGATTTATCGCAGTGAATAAAGCGGGTGAAATCGGTGCTTTTGCTTTGAGAGATGGATTTACATATGCGTATAAACTCGCAGATGGTGTTGACGTTGTGAAGTCTTCTCCGTTTCTATTAAAGTAGTGGTATGTTACTCGAGCTGGCTACATTTAAAGCAGAATCAGTGCTGATTGCAGAGCGGATCGGTGTAGGCAGGTTGGAGTTGTGTGAGGACTATTCTTGTGGCGGACTCACTCCTTCGATGGATTATTTCAAGTATGCCCGGGAAAATTTCAGTCGCGATATTTTTGTGATGATTCGTCCACGAACCGGCGGCTATGTCTTTACAGATGCAGAGTTTGAAGGAATGCTGGAAGATGTATCCCGTTTTCGTGATGCAGGTGCGAATGGATTTGTTTGCGGATTTTTTCGGAATGATCAGGAAATACATCGGCAACAGTTAGTGAAGTTTGTAGTTGCATGTCAGAATTTACCGGTTACTTTTCATCGTTCTTTTGATGATTTGTCTGACTGGAAAAATGGATTGGAGTTATTGATAGATTCCGGATGTAAACGATTATTGACGAGCGGTGATGGAGCAAATGCCTTCGAAGGACGTAAAAGGTTACGGGAGATGGTGGATTATGCTCACGGAAGATTGATAATTTTACCCGGCGGAGGAATCCGGTCGACGAATATTAAAGAGATCATTTCAGAGGTGGGTCCTGTCGAGGTGCATACTGCTGCATTGTCTCCCGGGATTTCAGAAGTGGCAGATGAATTAGAGCTAAGTAAACTACTACAACTACTGAATAAATCGTCAGAATAAAAATTCTTCACTTGCATTCCTCATTCTTTGGTATGGAATTTTCTTGATGAATAGTTATAAATCCAATTTGTTTGTGAAGCAAACCCTTAAAAGCATCTTTCTTGTAATTGTTTTTTCAACGGCCTGGTTGCTGTTCCCAATCGGTTTGCCGAAGTTGATTTATCATTGTGAGGGTACAGACGTATTTCCGGTTTATTATGCTAGTCCGTTTATCTATAAATCAACGTCACTGGCTACATCTATGGCGCATGATTATTATCTGGCGGGATTCCTTGCTGATGTTTTTTTATGGTCTATTGTTTTCCTTTTTCTGCGGCAGATGGTTGTCAGATGGTTTTCCGGATCAACAACCGGTTCCATGAATTGGGTTGGAAGGATTTTTGAAGCAGCACTATTGATTTTTTCTCTTTTTGTTTTCTGGTTAGAAGCTACAACTGCTGGTCAAACAATCTCACTCTTTGCCGATCTCTCTGACACAGCAAAAGCATGGGGTATGACCTGCAGTGCGGAGTTTTCTTTTTAAAACATGTTGGAATAATTTATTATCTTTAATCGGAATATGTCAATGAACATGAAAGCACAAGTAGTATTTATAGTCGCCATGTTAAGTTTCATGACTGTTTTTAGTCAGGATCAGGAAGTCAGATTCTATAAAAACTATGACTGTAGAAAGGAAGTCGCGGAGTCAAAGGCAACTTTTTCTAAACGCACTTGGGTTACAGATGATAGTTGCAGCATGGTTGAGGTGAAAGATATTCGAACCGGTGAAGTGGTCTCACGCACAGGTTTTAAAGGGCAAGAGCCGTTCGGTATTTGGGTGGTTCAAACGTCGCGTGGACTCAAAGAATACAATTATGATTTTGAGTTAAAAAGTTCTGAAAATACCTGTAGTGGTGATACCGGATTCCCGGTGAAGAATCCGATGATCAATGATGATTCATTGGCGTATATTGCCCCTGTGATGGAAGGCAATTATGCCGATCTGATGCAGTATTTGAAAACGAATCTTCATTATCCTGCGACTGCAATAGATAACGGATATTTCGGAAGGGCGTATATTAGTTTTGTGCTGGGTGCAGATGGGAAAATCCGTGATGTATTCGTTCGCAGAAGTTCAAAGTATATCGTACTCGACAAAGAAGCAGCAAGAGTAGTGCGCGAATTAAAATTTTCGAAAGGGGCTATCTACAATGGAAAAGCAATTGGATTTTGTTTTCATCTTCCGGTTTCGTTTCAACTGCGGTAGTTCAGTTCCGATTTTTTTATGTTGAACACTTTGATTCAAAAGGACTACATGTAATTTCTTAAATTCCGGAATCAGTATGTCCATCGTTCTTAAAATAAAGAATCTTCTCTGTCGGTGTTTCCAATTCCTTTTTATATCGTTGCATAATAAATGCAGTGACATTTCGAAGATGTTCTATTCCACTAATTGAAGCATTCTGACGTGCATCGTAGGCTGCCGCATCTTCCAGGGATTTAAAAACCAGAAGTTCTTCTTTCTTCAAAGGATTGGAATTATCGTCCACGAGTATCAGAATTATATTTATTTAGACAAATATACGAGTAAATCTTGTAGCAATTCAACTTGCATTCTGAGGTATTAAATGCAGTAAGTTTCCAAAACGGGAGAAAGTAGATTAATTTGCAGTGTAAATATAGAGCAAGCTTCCCGGAGAAAGTAAGCGGATTACTGTAGCCATCTCTTCACGCGGCAATGCCGGACAGCCAAAACTTCTTCCGCAGCGACCATGTGTTTCAATAAAATTCTCACTTACATAATCAGCACCATGAATGATAATTTCACGGGCACGGGCGTTGTCATTTACTCCTTTTTCCAATCCTTCGAGTAAAAGTGCCGGTCCATGTTTCGGAGAGATGAATTCATCACCGATTTGATAAAGTCCCGGACTACTCATATGTGAAGCATTTTCATTCGAGAAATGTTCAGCATATTTTTCACCTGAGTTTTTTCCATGCGCTACCCAGGTTTGCAATACCAGCGTTTTCTGCTGTAAGTCGATGATGTAAAAACGTTGCTTATCCGAACTCTGTGTGAAATCAGCGATGGCCAGGTATCCGGAATATCCTCTTGCGCGACTCCCTTCCCATGCTGCCAGAAAAGCTTCCTTGTTTAAACATCCTTCCAACTGCTGGTACACACTCTCCGCTTCAGAAAGAACTTCTTTAGTAACCACAGGTTCCACCACCGGAATTTTTTCAGCCGGACTTGCGAACCATGATTGAAGATAGAGGAAGAGATGCAGAATCAGTAATACCATTGGCGTCGTTGTGGCGCTTTGCCAGGCGTTAGAAAGTGTCGAATTTTTTAATCTCCGGCACCTCCGTACGTTGGGAAGGATTATTTTTGTTGAACTAACCAAATATACACCTCAAAGCGGAGATTCTGTGTAACAAATGTTAGTGAGGATTGCAAGTCTGAATTGCTCACTAAACTTAGCTATATAGTTGATAATCAACGTTTAGGTGTTTTATAGTCGACCCGCTCATGACTGATCTTCATCATTTCTTACAGGATACCATCGCCCAATTGGCTTTTAAAAAGGTCGGTTTTGACGATTCGCTGATCGAATCGGGTCTGCTGGATTCCATCACCCTGGTGGAAGTTATCGTGGCAATAGAGGAGAAAACAGGTCATGCGATGCCCCAACATCTCCTGCAAAATGAGAATTTTGAAACCATCAATACGATGGTGGATACAATTGCTAAAATGGAAGCCTGATGCGTTCGCTATTGTCAGCTGTTGTTTTTCCGGTTCTGCTGGCACTGGCATCTTTAGTAGTTGTTCAGAAAGAGCTTAAGCGGAATACGTTATTTACTGAAAGGGACATAGATACTACATTTTCGGATAGGCGTTACGTTTATAATTTTAATAGTATTCCTGAAGCGGAGAATTTACTTTTAACCCAGCCTGCTGATTCTTCCGTGATTTATTTATTAGGTTCTTCCGAACTTACTTCCGGCAATGCGTACACTCCTTACAATTTTATCAGCGATAGATTTCCGGTGAAAGTGATGGGTGTTGGTCACGAGGGCAATCAATGTTTCTCTATCTACTGTCAATTACTGGCGAATGCAAATCGATTAAAAAATGCACCTGTTGTAATCATCATTTCGCCGGGTTGGTTTGAAGCAAAGCCTGCGCGTGGTACTACTTCTGCTGTTTTTCTTCAGTATGTCTCCGATGAATATGTCAGGAAAATTCAGAAGTCAAAGGTTGATCCGAAGTTTATCGCCTATGCAAATAAAGGTATTGCCGGATTTTATCATGAATTGAATGCTCCTTCTTCTGCGTATAGAATTGCGCATATCAGGGATGTGGCATCTCAATCCTATTATCACTCTGTTTGGGCAGCGCCATTGCAGCAATGGAATGGTTTTGCAGATTTCTTTCAGCAGAAAATAATGAAAGTGATGGAGCGTCCTCCAATCTTTTCGAATGAGCCGGTGGCGTGTGCTATAAATTGGGATTCTCTCCGGCGTGTAACGAGAGCGGAGACACTTTCAAAAGCAACCAATAATGAGATGGGTATCGAGAACGAATATTTCTC
>JBIIRF010000135.1:0-6327 GCA_044341715.1 Bacteroidia bacterium
AATGTCAATTTTCATCAATCCAAATCCATTTCAGGAATATCTCCTTCTATCACCAACTTTCCTGCGGTGGCTTTTCGGATATCCTCTACCGTTACACCTGGTGCACGCTCAAGCAGCACAAAACCTTTGCCGGGAACAACTTCAAGTACTGCCAGTTCGGTTACAATCTTCTTGACACATTTTACTCCGGTTAATGGCAACGAGCAGGCGGGAAGCAATTTACTTTCTCCTGCTTTGTTGACATGTTGCATGGCTACGATGATATTCTTTGCTGCTGCTACTAAATCCATCGCTCCGCCCATTCCCTTTACCATCTTTCCGGGGATCTTCCAGTTGGCTATATCTCCATCTTCGCTTACTTCCATCGCTCCTAAAATCGTAAGGTCTACTTTCCCTGCTCTGATCATACCAAAGCTTAATGCGGAATCAAAATAGGCCGTTCCGGGTACTTCGGTGATCGTTTGTTTGCCGGCGTTGATGAGATCCGGATCTTCTTCTCCTTCGAATGGAAATGGGCCCATTCCCAACATTCCGTTTTCGGATTGTAGAGTTACATTCACTCCCCGGGGAATATAATTTGCAACCAGGGTTGGTATTCCGATACCTAGGTTAACATAGTAACCGTCTTTCACTTCCTTTGCGATGCGTTTGGCGATTCCGTTCTTGTCTAACATAGAATTTACAATTAGCCAATTAATTAATTAGCGAATTAGCCAATTAATTAATTTATATTAGTCATCAAAGATAGAGATTAAAGCAGTAAATTACAATTGATTATTTCGCTTAATTGTAGTGATTATGCTGTTTAAGATCCTTTGAATTTCCTTTAATAAAACTTCCAGTTTTTCCTCGCGAGGGTAATAGGGAGAAGCCTTGCACAATTCAAGCCAATAGGCAGTTTCATCCGCTTCCTTAGCAGCAATCTTTACTTTATGTAAAAAGTCTTTTTTACTCTCAGCATTCTGTGCTTCCCGAAGATTGGCGCCAATGCTGGTTCCCGATCTGAATAACTGATCCGCCATCCTGTATCTTTTACGCTCAATCAGTTTTTCAGAGAATTCAATAATTTCCAGAGCGAATGCAAATGACTTTTCAAGAATGATGTTTGATGATTGATAATTCTTCATTATAAATGGTTTGTTATAAATTAATACTGCCCTATTAAAAATGAGGCTTATTTGTACTTCGAAAATAGTGGACATTATCCTTCCTGATAATTCTCTTTCAGTACTTTTTCAAACTATCATTGTCAATAAACCGGCCAAACAAAAAGCTGAATATTAATAAAATACACCACTCTGATTATAAAGTCCCTGTTCGACAAAATAAACCCATACAAAACCCTTTCTTCATTCTATCATCCAAAATAAACATAAGCCATTTGCTAATTAGCTAATTGATCAATTAGCTAATTTTCCGTACAGTCCGTTGTTCGATACGCTTCTCGTAGTTATTGCCCTGGAAGATGCGATGGACATAGATACCGGGAACATGTATGGCATCTGGATCGAGTTCGCCGGCGGGGACGAGTTCCTCAACTTCTGCAATGGTGATTTTACCTCCCATGGCCATTGGCATGTTGAAGTTTCGGGTGGTTTTGCGGAAGATTAAATTTCCGTGCGTGTCTCCTTTCCAGGCTTTGACAATGGAGAACTCTGCGTCAAATGCATATTCGAGGAGGTAGTCGATGCCGTTGAAGTTGCGGACTTCTTTTCCATTGGCGATTTCGGTGCCTACTCCTGCGCGGACCCATACGGCCGGCATTCCATAGGCAGAGGCCATGCAACGCGTTGCGAGTGTGCCCTGTGGAATTAAATCTACTTCCAACTCTCCGCTGAGTAGTTGTCGTTCGAACTCGGCATTTTCTCCTACATAGGAGGAGATCATTTTTTTCACTTGTCGCGTTTTGAGCATTAACCCGATTCCAAAATCATCAACGCCTGCATTGTTGGAGATACAGGTGAGATCTTTTACACCCTTTTTTACGAGTGCGGTGATGCAGTTTTCAGGGATCCCGCATAATCCGAATCCTCCTAACATGATGACTGCTCCGTCTTGTATATCGCTGATGGCCGCTTCGGCTCCACTGACTACTTTGTTCATTGTGTGCTTTAAATGATGTTGTAAAATTATTAAAAAACAGGGATTCGGAGGGACTTAATGGTTTTCAGTCCGGTTCCATTGATGTCGGTATAGCCTTTTCCATGCCCGGGCCATGACAAAAAGATATAACAAGGCGATAAAGAGGGGATTATACGGCAGTATTGCGTGGTATACAGCATCAGGGAATCGTACATGATGCATGAGATGATCGAGGTTGAGAAAATAGGCGATGGAAAGTACAATAAAGGGAATAATGTCTTTTTCTAATATCGCATATATGCCAACGAACAGAATGGCGGTGTGGATATATCGTTCGTGCATCTGTGTATTGAAAAAGAAAAAAACCATGTTGACAAGGGCGAAGGCGAGAAACAGGTGACTTGTCATTTGCCGGGTATATCCTCCATGGCCGATAGTTGATTTTTTTAGAAGAGGGTATAATGGGCGTAAGGTAAAAATCATGGCGATGGTAAACATGATGAGTCCCCAATTGCGGAGTGTGAGTAAAAGAAAAACCTTGTTGTCTGGCTCCCATACCAGATCTTTACCGGGTATCAGGAGATACCAAATATTGTAGGCATGCATGCTGATGGAGGGAAGTCTGTCTACTGCACCGAGTGTAAGACTGATGAGTTTAAATCCTTCTCCGTGCAATATGAATGGCAGAGAGATGAAACATAATGATCCAAGAAATACAAATACCGATTTTACCCAGCGTAAGGGCTGCTCTTTCCACCGCGACCAATAAAGCAAGAGCAATAAGGGTCCAATAAATATGGCTTGTGGTTTGGAGAGTAGTGCCGCAGAAAAAAAGCTGATGGCGAGATAAGGTTTGTCGAGTACAAGACAGAGTACAGTGAGGAGACAAAACAGCATGTAAATACTATCGCATTGTCCCCATAAAAAAGTGTTGTATAAATATCCGGGATTCAACAATATCAACCACGACCAATAAGGTGAATGCTGATAACGGATCATTAAATAACCTGCTATCATAACAGCTGCAACATCAAAAACAAAAAACAATTGCTTGAGCAATACGATGGAGGTATCAATTCTGCCGCCACAAAACCAATCGTAGATCTTTAATACATACAATAATCCCGGCTGATAATTGAGATCAGGACTTGTATAGGCTGCGGCGAGTCCGTTCTCTTCAATAAATGTTGCCCATACCTTCCACCAATGAAAATCACCTTCAAATACAACTTCAGGCATCAACAAAGCCATACATGTCCCCAAAAAAATTGTTGCATAAAAGTAAACGGCACCGGCACTGCGAAAAAAAGAGAGTGACGTTTTCATTCACCGGGTATCAGGGTGTTATTCCAATATCAAAATCATCACCACCGTTCTGCTGATTCACCGGACTCTTATACTTCGAACAATCGAGTTCAACACCTAATGGTTTTTCGGGCGGCTCAAATCCACCTTTCGAATAATTGAGAGAAGGATCTGCATATACTTTTTTCATGTAAAGACCCCAGATAGGTAAGGCTACATTGGCCCCTTGTCCGAGTTGAGTAGTACGGAAATGAACGGAACGATCTTCACACCCCGACCATACTCCGCTCACCAACTCCGGAGTAATTCCCATGAACCATCCATCACTGTTGTTTTGTGTAGTTCCGGTTTTACCTGCAATCGGGTTGGTAAATCCGTATTTAGAACCGCGCAGACGAGCACCTGTTCCAAACAATGTTACTCCTTGCATCAGGTTTAACATCAGATAAGAAGTTTCTTCACTGATCGCCTCCACTTTTCGTGGAACAAAATCCTGCAGTACAACTCCGTTTTTATCTTCAATGCGAAGAATATATTGCGGCTCTGTATAGACGCCCTTATTCGCGAAAGTACTGTACGCTGCTACCATTTCATACACTGAAACATCGGCTGTTCCGAGAGCAATACTTGGAAACGGTTCGATCGTACTTGTAATTCCCATCTTCCGTGCAACCTGCACAACAGCCTCCGGACCAAACTGCTTCATCAGGTAAGCCGAGATACAATTGATCGATTCTGCCAACGCTTCTTTAAGAGAAAGCATTCCACCATACTTACCATCTGAATTGGATGGTGTCCAGGGAACGCCTGCCTTATCGATGATCGTTACAGGAACATTGGGAACCTCGTAACATGGTGAATACCCTTCCTGCATCGCCAATGTGTAGAGGAATGGTTTAAATGTTGATCCCACCTGACGCTTTCCCTCCTTCACGTGGTCATACTGAAAGTACTTGTAATCGTTTCCGCCAACCCATGCCCGCACGTAACCTGTTTGTGGTTCCATCGACATGAATCCTGTCTGGTAAAACATTTTGTAGTATCGAATCGAATCGAGTGGCGACATTAACGTATCCTTCTCTCCCTTCCATGAAAAAACTTTCATCTCTACTTTTTTATCGAAGATCTTTTTTATCTCCGACTCCGATTTTCCTTCTTTTTGCAAACGCAAATAACGTTCACTGCGCTTCATAGTTTCTTCGATGATCTGTGGCTGATCTGCCCAGGCCACTCTGCCCTTCCAGTGTTCATAAAACGACTTCTGCAAATCGGTCATATGTTCCTTCACTGCTTCTTCTGCATACCGTTGCATCCGCGTATCGACCGTAGTATAAATGCGCAATCCATCGCGATAAAGATTATACGGAGTACCATCGGCCTTCTTATGCTCCTTACACCACTTCAGCAACTCCTGACGTAACATCTCGCGGAAATATTGCGCCAAACCTTCAGTATGACTTTCCTGTCTGAAATTTAGTTTTATCGGCAGCTTCAGTAAAGAATCTTTCTGCGCTTCTGTAATGAATGTATACTTCTCCAGTTGTCCGATCACTGTATTCCTCCGGAACGTCGCACTCTCTACATTCCTCACAGGATTATACCGCGACGGAGCCTGCAGCATTCCGATCAACAAAGCGGCTTCTTCCATTTTTAACTCGGAAGGCTGCTTATTGAAATAAGTAGTGGCGGCAGATTTAATTCCGAAAGCATTGTTCCCAAACTCAACAGTGTTCAGGTACATAGCAAGTATCTCCTGCTTGGTATAGTTCCGTTCAAGTTTTACGGCAATGATCCATTCTTTGAGCTTACGAAAAACCAAACCTATTTTACTCATCTCCTCCCGGGGGAAAAGATTTTTAGCCAACTGCTGGGAGATGGTACTTCCTCCACCCGCATCCTGCTGGAGAATAATGGTCCGAACGAAAACACGCATCAAACCTTTAATATCTACACCGCTATGCTCTTCAAAACGTACATCCTCCGTTGCCTTTAATGCGTTCACCAGATGTGGCGAGAGATCTTTGTAGTGCACATTCACCCTGTTCTGGATATAGTACTTACCGAGTGTTTTCATGTCGGCGGAGTACACTTCACTGGCCAGACTACTATTCGGATTTTCGAGTTCTTCAAAGGTTGGCAAATCACCAAAAACGCCGAATGCGGTAAAACCCACCATCAGAAAAATAAATAATACCGGAGCGAAAATCAGCACCCAGATATATTTTACATATTTACGAAAGGAAGCGTTGCTGCCCTGCTGTTTGCCCATAGACCGACGAAATTAAATATTTTCACGGCAGCCCGACAGCTTTAGGAAGGTTTTTTACCAAGAATTAGCTCCTGTTACCGTCTATACCGTTGAATTATCCCTCAAACGACAGGAAATACGGTTTAGTGTGAGGATAAAATCAAGGAGCGCATAGAGATGGAGCCCATCATGGTTTTCTCGTTGAAAAAGCGGAGGTTATCTGTTTTATCCTGCAAGGCAACTGCGTAAAGTAACGGGAGATAATGCTCGTTGGTGGGGATAGAAAGATCAGCGATTTTGCCTTTAGCCTGATAGTTGATCAATGCCTGATGATCACCGGCTTCGATCCGTTGCTTCGACCATGTATCAAACTCAATAGCCCAGTCGAAGGCATTGTTATTCCATTGCATGCGCCCGAGGTTATGTACGATGTTTCCACTTCCTACAATCAGCACCCCTTTTTCCCGGAGTCCTTTCAGCTGCAAAGCCAGTTCATAATGCCACTGCGGTGGTTTATTCAGGTCGAGGCTGAGCTGATACACCGGTATATCGGCTTTCGGAAACATAGGCAACAACACCGACCAGCAACCATGATCGAGGCCCCATTCCTGACTCGCCTCAATGGTAGTTTTAGTAACCATTCCGATCGTTTCTTTCGCCACTTCAGGTGCTCCGGGTGCCGGATATCTTGC
>JBIIRF010000137.1:0-6281 GCA_044341715.1 Bacteroidia bacterium
ACGTAATTGCATCTGCGCATTGGTGTTTGGTGCTGTTACCGTTCCGTTATAATCGGTCAGGTTGCCGGTGATGCTTACTGTTCCTGTTGGGAAAGTAGTAGAAGCAAAGCTGGCGCCGGAAGCTGTGTACAATGTCATTACTCCGGTTCCATCGTTGATCTGAATAGAACCTGAATAGGTAGTTGCACTGGTGCTGCTGGTGATAGTGGCATTGTTGATTTTCAACAAAGAGCTTTCCCAGGAATCGTTTGCAGCCATGTTGGCTAAGATCTGTGCAACAGTTACCACTTGAGGTGTTACTGACTTTCCGGTTCCAAGTATGGTTGCATTACCAATCGCAACGTTTGGCGTGCTGGTACCAAGTTGCAGCAGTCCGCTGAACTCGCCAAGGCTTTGTCCTGTAATAACGATCGACAAAGAGTCGCCGATGTTGAAGGAGTGATTCGCTGAGAATCGTACGCAGATTCCTCCGGTAGCATCCTGAATGAAGAGGTTTCTTCCGTTCAGATTACCTGTGGTGCGATCGCTGGTTACAACTCCGTTGATGTAATAACTACCGTTTACATTGATAGTGCTTCCACTGTAGAGATTACGAACGTCGCTGATGTTGATCAGGTTGGCAGGACCACCAGCTCCGTTGCAACGCAAGCTGTCCATGTCCACATCGTTTGAGTCGCGAAGAATCAATTGGAGATCGCTGTTGTAAATCGAGAAGATTCCTTTGATGGTTCCTTTCTTTGTAGGAGTAAGAACAGAAGCGAAGTTGCAATAACCGCTGGTACGTACGATGATGGAACCTCCATTGCAATCGTTTACAAAACGGTTTACTGATTGCAACAATACTGCATCTGCAAATGGTTGTGCTGTATCTGCCGGATCAAATTCTACGTTTTCAATCTCGATAAAACGGTTTTGCCATTTATCGGTATTGTTCAGGTCGTTCATAGTAACCTTGGTAGACTGTGGGTTTAATCCGTATTGACCGCCGATGAGGTAATCTTTTACAAGTCCGAGTGGAATTGGTGCAGCTTCAGGTGAAGTTCCCGTATTGTCAATGTAGCCACCCAACTGAATCAATTCGCCATAGTCACCCATAACAAGTCCTTTGAGTTTAACATAAACACGACGGCCAATCGGGTATTCAACATTGAAATCCGACATGTCCAGACGAATGCTGATACCCGCAGTAGCATCTTCAATAACCATTGTTTTGTAGTAGTTCCCTGATTTATCGTCCGCAGTTACTACGCCGGCGATAACCCAGTTGCTGTCAATGGTAATGATTTTGTTAAAGTTGATGATGCTGTCAGAATACAAACGTTTGAGGGAGTCAATCGTCATGTTTACGGTCAGATTCGGATCTGTTCCATTCAGTGGCGGCTCATCGAATTCGTCTTCACGACAAGATACGAAGTTGAAGCTTACCATGGCCAGCAACAGAAGGCTGAACAGGCGGGTAGAGAGTTTTTTGAAGGATATCATGGGAATATGATTTCTGATTTGTGTTTGTGTTTTTAGTTGAAGCGTACGATTATAGAAGCAAAGAAGGTTCGTCCGAAACCGTAATAATAACGTGGAGGGAATTTGTTGATGTTTTTACCTTCATAATCGAAGCGGAGTTGCTCAAATCCGGTTACAACCATGTCCTGATTGTCGAAGATGTTGGATACTCCCAGGTTTAAAACAACGAATGTGTTTCTGCGGAAGCCATCGATGAAGTCACTCACGCGCCATGATTTGCTTCCGAAGAAGTCAAGCGTGAATTGTCCGTCTGCTTTCTGTTGGTCGATGATGCCTTCACGTACACTGCCTTCTTCCAGCAATTCAACTCCTGCTACAGTACGTCGGGCCGGATTGAAGTCGATGTAGTTGTTGGCGAAGTAATTTGCAGTAAGACTTATTGTCCAGAATTTCTTGGCGCGATAAAATACTCCGGCACTTACTGCAGATTGTGGTCCATTGGCGAAGTAAAAATCTTTTGAATAGATGGTTTCGTTTTCTGCCAGTAATTCAGCGTTGTTGTCCTGGGTGATTACTGCGTTCATGCGGTCTGTGTAGTAGTATTGTCCAAGTGCCGCTGCAAAGTTTGCATTCCATCCTTTGCCGAGAGCTACGTCAGTTCCAAATTCCAAACCAATGTGACGGCGATCGATGTTGCTGAGGGAGTAGTTTACAAACGTGCGGAAGTCTTCATGCCAGAAGTTGATGGTATTGTATCCATCATTGAATTGTGTATAGTACAAAGTAGCGCGGATTTTCGCTTTCGGTGCGCGTAAGAGATATCCTCCTTCAAAAGAGGTGATCTTTTCGGTTTCAAGATTTGCGATGGCATCGTTACGGGTGCGTGGAGAAACATAAACGTTCTCAAACAATGGAGCGCGTGATTCATAAGCGGCATTGAAGAAGAAGTAGTTTCTTCCGTTGAGTTTGTAAGTAACTCCTCCTTTTACACCGCCGGTGCTGAAATTTTCTTTTTTCGAATCGCCCAGTGAGTTGTCAGCGAAGATTCCGTTTTGGAATTTTCCGGTGCGGTAGAATTCAGTAGTGGCCATGTGGAATCCAAGGAATAAATCAACATGTGTGAATTTGAATTGTCCTTGTGCCCAACCCATGCTTTTCTTTACTGTTGACTCATAGTTGTAGCCGAAACGGTCGCCCACTTGCAGAATGCGGTTCGGGGTCTCGAGGTTGTTTTGCAATGCTTCGCTGGAGTCAGGGAAATCCTGTTCAGCCCATTGGTTGATGTCTACGTAAAATTCTCCACCTAATAAATCACCAACACGTTTGTAGTTTTCGGTGTTCTGAAACTGGTAGAGATATCCTGCGCTGAAAATTACATGGTCGCTGATGACATTGTTGTAATTCATAGCGAGGGTGACACGCTTGCTGTCTGTTACACGCTCTTCAATGATATAACGGCTACGCTTACCGTAAACCGTATTTCCTGTTACTCCGTTGGCGTCTACTACCGAATCGTACGATGCCTGGTTGGTATTGTAAATCTGTTCCCAATCAACCTGACGGAAGTTCTCGTCATTTCTCCATCTGTCAGCTACAACTTCAGCTAATGCCGGATCAGTGATATAACTTGGAAGCTTGCGGTAATAATCCGGGCGCGGATCAGGAGCGTTGAACCAATCAAATCCGCTCAGACTGTTCGAGCCATATTGGTAACCCAATGATGTTTCCAGCTCAGACTTGGAGTTGATCTTCCATTCATGACTGAGTATAGTCAATGGATTTTGTTGACGGGCAATACGTGCATTGCGTACTTCGCCGTTCTGATAGCCCCAGTTTGGATTGTAGTAATTGGTGCCGGCTAGATCATAGGCCTCCTGTACAGCAGGATTTGCTCTTCCGTTGAGGGTATTCGCACCCATATGGGTCAGACTGAGTGAATGATCGGTTCCAAAACGTTTTTCGATCGAACCAAACCATGACCATCCATCCGTGAATGTGCCGGGAACATAAGCTTCTTCACCGAAACGACGGGAGGCAGAAGCTGCAAATGCCCATCCGCCTTTCAATAATCCGCTGCCGTAAGAAGCCATGATACGGTTATTGTATGAACGGTTGGAGTTGGCGTAACTGAGAGAAAATTGTTTGCGTTGTTTTGAGGCTTTGGCGTCAATGCTGAAAGATCCATCGAGACTTCCGTAAGTGTAGTTGGATGGATTTAATCCGTAAGTACTCTCACGACTTCTCGTTACATCATTGAGTCCGGCCCAGGTTCCGAAGAGGGTTCGGCTGCTGGAAAGATCTTCCACCGGAATACCATTCATGAGGGTAAGGTTTTCATTGTCATATCCACGGTTACGGAAACGACCGGCACTGAAATTGAATGCCGCCGCCGCCGCAAAAGGATCTCTTCCAGCCGTTAATACACCCGCAACACTTGCTGAGGATGATTCGCGCATATCGTTCTCACTGAGCGATACTGTTGGAAGGTTTTCCTGAATGGATAACTGGGTGTTCTCTGTTAAGCCGGAATTCACGACACCTAAATCCGTTTTCGGACTATTCACCGCCACCTGGAGAATAATTACTTCATATCCTTCTGGTGCGATTTCAAGTGTGTAATTTCCGTAAGGAACATTTTTGATTTCAAAAGTTCCGGCCTGTGTACTCTGAGTGCTGAGGGTGGTAGCGCCTTTAAGCTGGACTAAAGTAGCGCCTAAAACTGCGCGGGTATCTCGGTCCTGTAGTATGCCTTGTACTGTTGAACTTTGAGCGATACTCAATGCCGGCAGCAGAAATAGCAACCACAGGCAAGCCAATCGTAACTTCATAAGTTGGGTTCTTGGTTAATTATAGGGAGGGCAAAAGTACTGAATTCCACTCTATGTAAATGCGACTTTTCAGAGATATCATGTAATCTTATCGTTAAGCCGATTGTGCTGAGCGGGCTTTTTCATAGGTTTGCAGTCTGAAAATTATGAAAAACACTGCCTTACCACTGCTTATTGCCTTCTTTTTGTTCCTGAATGTCGATTCCCGGGCGCAGGAAAAACAGTATAAAGTTGGTATTATTGGTTTCTATAACCTTGAAAACCTGTTTGATACAATAAATCAACCGGATGTAAATGATGAGGAGTTTACCCCGAACGGGTCGAATCTTTATACCCCTCAGGTATATGTCGATAAGTTGGGGAAGCTGGAGGAGGTATTGAGTCAGATTGGGACGGATATGAGTCCGGATGGCTTGTCGGTTTTTGGGGTGGCGGAGATCGAAAATGAGTCGGTGTTGATCGATCTGGTGAATCAGCCGAAGCTGCGTAATCGCAATTATAAAATCGTTCATTACAATAGTCCCGATTTGCGGGGTATTGATGTGGGGTTGATTTATAATCCGAAGTATTTCAAGGTGACAGGTTCTCAGTCGCTGAATGTGCCTCTGACAGGAGATGATGGTAAACCGTATGCAACTCGTGATATTCTCTATGTGCATGGACTTTACGATGGAGAACCGATGCATTTCTTCGTAAACCACTGGCCGAGTCGTCGTGGTGGCGAAGAAGCTTCTGCTCCTTCCCGTAAACTGGCTGCGAGTGTGGCGAAGGCGAAAATTGATTCGATCATGAAAGCGGATCCGAATGCGAAGGTGGTGCTGATGGGCGATTTGAATGATGATCCTGTGAGTCCTTCTGTTGCGAAAGTTTTAGGTTCCAAGGGAGATAAAAGCAAGGTGAAGCAGTCAGAACTCTACAATCCCTGGGTAACTTACTATAAAGAAGGTATTGGTACATTGGCCTACAATGATGCCTGGAATCTCTTTGATCAGATCATTGTTTCGGAGGCGTATCTTCCGAAAGCGCAAGATGGTTTTTTCTTACATCAGGCGAATATCTTCAAGAAGGAGTTTATGTTGCAGACTTCCGGTCGTTACAAAGGGTATCCTAAACGTACCTATGATTTTGGCGTGTATATGGGTGGTTACAGTGATCACTTCCCGACATATCTGGTGCTCCTGAAGGAGAAGAAATAACTGCTATCCATTACCGTTACCTTCTAACGTTGATCCCTTGCCGAAAAAACTGATTCTGGTCCGTCACGGTAAATCCCTGTACGATGAGTATATCCGTACCGATTCGGAGCGTCACCTGGCCGGAAGAGGGTATAAGGATGCGGAAGATGCTGCTTTGCATTGTAAAAAACAGGATGTGCACCCTGGTTTGCTGGTGAGTAGTCCCGCTATTCGTGCTTTCTCTACTGCCATGGTTTTTGCGAATGAGTATGGATACCCTGGTGATCAGATCCTGCTGAAATCGGCCATATACGAAGCCGGTGTGCCGCAGTTATTGTATGTGATCCGCGAACTGGCCGATGTGAAGGACACTGTCTTCTTGTTTGGGCATAATCCCGGACTCACCGACCTGGTGAATTATCTCTGCGGACCTGTAATCTATCATCTTCCTACCTCTGGCGTTGCAGCACTCGATCTGCAGCTTGCTCATTGGAAAGATGTAGGGGAGAAATGTGCGAAACCTTCGTTTTTATACTCGGGACACAAGCCTTTCTAACCAGCTTTTATCTTCCGGATGTGTGATTTTCTATGTTAAGTTTACATTAAGACACCTGAAAATCCAATCCTTTTGGCAACATTTGCAGTGTGAAATCCGCCAGTTAACATTTACTTAACATTGGCATAAAACAACGTATATGGATAAAAAATATCGTAAGCAAATCGAACAGCAGTTGGCAATGAGCATGGCTTATCTTTTGAAACAATCGGATGAGAAGGCTGCTGCTAAGGTGGAGAAAGCTATTCGTTCTGCCGCAAA
>JBIIRF010000138.1:0-6269 GCA_044341715.1 Bacteroidia bacterium
CAGCTTTGGGAATTTAAGTTCCCATGGGAGACCCGCCATCACATCACAGGCATCTGCACCGCCGACACCGATAGCGATCATACCCAAACCACCGGCATTAACCGTGTGACTATCAGTACCAATCATCATTCCTCCCGGGAAAGCGTAATTTTCTAACACCACCTGGTGAATGATACCGGCACCCGGCTTCCAGAAACCGATTCCATACTTATTGGAAACGGAACCAAGGAAATCGTACACCTCGCGGCTTTCATTATTGGCAAATTCGAGATCCTTCGCAGCACCGTCACGCGCAGTAATCAGGTGATCACAATGCACGGTAGAAGGAACAGCCACTTTCGGACGACCAGCCTGCATAAACTGGAGGAGCGCCATTTGAGCGGTAGCATCCTGCATAGCCACACGATCCGGATTAAAATCGACATATGATTTTCCTCTCTCATAAGCCTTAGAAGGCAATGCCTCCGAAAGGTGAGCATAGAGGATTTTTTCAGAAAGTGTGAGCGGACGTCCGGTTAGTTTACGGGCAGCTTCCACCTTTGCAGGGAGAGTGGCGTAAACACTCTTGATCATGTCGAGATCGAATACCATGGTTGGGGTTATTTATTTGAAATAGTTATAGATTATTTGCGACCGCAAAAATAGCGAAAAATGAGGTAAATCACGAATCAAATACCGGAAATCCTGAAGACTACACTTCGAATATAAATACTGAACATCAGGTCATTCAATAACTTTAACTAAAGTTAATAGAATCTATTAAAAGAAAGTAATAAACATTAGATACATTTTGAATCAATATTGTCTAAATCTAAAAAGCTATACAAGACTATGTTTAGTCAATATCCAAGATGTTTTCAGAGGTATCAATCCCAACCAAAATATCAATTTGACTTTAATTGGTCAATCACACACCATGATTTTTGATTTCAACCTGCTTATTTATTCTCAAGTGCATCTCCACCGACTTTACGCAAGGGCATTTCAAAATTTTTCTTCAGAAAATCCACCACCAATGCATGAGCCGCAGCTGTTGCCACCTTATCGAACTTAGGGTTGCTTGGATTGGCAAAAGCATGGTCGGCATCATACTGATGAAAAGTGAATGGCTTTTGAAGTAATTTCATCCGTTTATCAAATTCCTCTACTAAATCGGGAGTAATCCATTGATCCTTTTTAGCAAAGATTCCTAAGACCGGAGATTGCAATTGGGTTAATTTTGCACCATCGAGTTCCGGCATTCCATAATACACCACACAACCGTACCCTTTATCGCCTGCCATGATAGCAGCCTGCATACTCCATCCACCACCCATGCACCATCCAAGCGTCTGAAACTTCGCGAACTTGCCACCATATTCGATAGCTGCCCGGATAATAGCCTGAGCCCGTTCCGCCTTTAGCTCCTGCATCCATTTAGCAGCTTCCTCCGGATTGTACGTGACGCGCTTATCATAGAGATCCAACGCCAGAACGGTAGCACCGGTTTCCTGATGCAAACGCTCAGCCTCTTTTAAAATCTGGTCTGTGAGTCCCCACCATTCATGAAACAACAGGATAATTTTACCAATAGAAGCACCCGACTTCACCTCAAAAACACGCGCCTCCTTTCCATCATCTGTCTTCAGACTCACCATCTTCCCGATCTTAGGTTCATAGCCGATTTTTTCCGGTGGAAGATGAGCATTGATAAACGACATTTCAGCTCCAAACTGCGCAAAGGCCAGATCGGCACTCTGAGGAGATGAACAACAAGATTTCTGGGCATTTATATTGGCCGTGCCAACTAACAGCAAGGCAATGACAATCAACAAGTAACGCATAGTATGGAAGTAATTGGAATGTAAAATTAAGGAAAGATTCTGACAAGCCTTTAGCGTATCAAATGCATTCCTTATTTTCGGACTCCCTTTACAAAACCTCTATGCAATACTGGCTGATCAAGTCAGAACCCTTCAAGTACCCTTGGGAACAGTTCGTGAAAGACGGCATTACCTTTTGGGACGGTGTTCGCAATTATCAGGCACGCAACAATCTGCGCAGTATGAAGAAAGGCGATCTCGCGCTCTTCTACCATAGCAACGAAGGCATGGAAGTGGTTGGCATCGCCAAAGTTGTAAAGGAAGCTTACCAGGATCCCACCACAGAGGACAATAACTGGGTTGCAGTGGACTTCAAACCACACAAACGCCTGAAAAACCCGGTCTCTCTGGCTGCCATCAAAGCCGAAGCACGTCTGAAAAACATCGAAATGCTTCGACTCAACCGTTTATCAGTGGTGAGTATAAAACCTGAAGAGTTTGACGTCATTCTGGAAATGAGTCAGACGAAACAAAAAAGTATCTAACGTTACCGAATATCCGAACCTACGACCTTGAAACAGCCTATCAGACTTCTGCAGCTAGCCTTACTCTTACTTTTATTTCCGCTGACCCTACTGGCACAGCAGAAAGGAACCATTAGAGGATTCATCTACGACAAACAAAACGGAGAACCTGTTCTCTTCACTCCTGTTTTCCTGAAAGGAACCCAATTAGGCGCGCTCACCGATGTAAATGGATTTTATTCGATATCCGATGTTCCGGTAGGCAACTATGATCTGATGGTAAGCACCATTGGATTTGACACACTTGTAGTACCCATTACAATTCTGGCCAATCAGGTTATTTCAAAACAACTGTACGTCACTAAAACTACAGTGAATCTGAAAGCGGTTGAGGTAAGCGCAGAAAGAGAAGCACAGAAAACAGAAGTAAGAACATCTGTCACGAAGATCACCCCGAAAGAAATACGTTCAGTTCCCTCCGTTGGTGGTGAACCGGATCTTGCCCAGTACCTGCAGGTATTACCAGGTGTTGTATTCAGTGGTGACCAGGGCGGACAATTGTACATTCGCGGAGGTACGCCCATCATGAATAAAGTATTGCTCGATGGAATGATCGTATACAATCCGTTTCACAGCATTGGATTATTCTCTGTTTTCGATACGGATGTAATGCGCAACGCTGAAATTTACACCGGAGGTTTCCCTGCAGATTATGGCGACCGTATTTCCTCTGTAATGGACATCACCACCCGCGACGGAAACAAACGTCGTTACGGTGGAAAGATCAGTGCCACTACCTTTTCCAGCAAGTTGATCTTTGAAGGACCCATCAAAAAGCAAAAAGAAAACGGAGGCGGAAGCAGTTCGTTCCTGCTAAGCTACAAAAACTCCTACCTGGACCAGAGTTCCAAAGCATTGTACAGCTATATTGACGAAGATGGATTACCATTTAACTTCCAGGATTTTTACGGAAAAGTATCTCTCAACGGAGAAAATGGATCGAAGCTTAACCTCTTCGGCTTTGACTTCAGCGACAACGCCACCTTCCGCGATGTAACTGATATCAATTGGAAATCTACCGGATTCGGATCCAACTTCATTCTGGTACCAAAAGGTTCGAACACGCTTGTAGACGGAGTATTTTCCTACTCACAATACAAAACCAAACAAACAGAAGCCGGAGGATTGCCACGCAGCAGCGCCATCAACGGATTCAACTTCGGATTCAACTTCACCAGCTTCATTAAGAAAGACGAATTAAAGATCGGTCTCGAAGTATTGGGATTCCGCACAGAGTTGTACCAGAACTCCATCACCGGCATCACTTACGAGCAAGTTGAAAACACCACTGAGTTCGGATCGTTTATACGCTACCGTATTTCCAGAGAGAAATTTGTAATCGAACCAAGTATGCGTTTACAGTACTTCGCCTCTCTCTCTGAATTCTCACCTGAGCCACGTATCGGAATAAAGATAAACGCCTTCGAAAAAGTTCGCTTCAAACTCGCAGGAGGTATGTATGCACAGAACCTCATCAGTGCTGTATCTGACCGCGACATCGTAAACTTATTTTACGGATTCCTCAGCGGGCCGGAGAGTTTACCTGCAGAGTTCGATGGAGAAACTGTTGAAACCCGATTACAGAAAGCACGTGATATCATTTTCGGAACAGAGATCGATGTCACCAAGCACTTTGATGTAAACATTGAGTTCTTCTACAAAAAGTTCGTCCAGCTTTCCAATATCAACCGCGACAAAGTATATCCTGACAATGGAATTTATGCTGACAAACCGGATTACCTGAAGAAGGATTTCATCATTGAAGAAGGAAAATCATATGGGGCTGATATCGTGTTGAAATATGAATTCAAGCGACTTTACCTCTGGGCTGTTTACTCCCTCACCTTTGTAGATCGTTACGACGGAATCCGCACGTACAATCCCCACTTCGACCGACGCCACAACGTCAACCTCGTTGGTTCGTACACTTTCGGTAAAAAACTCGACTGGGAATTCAACGCGCGCTGGAACTTCGGCTCCGGATTCCCCTTCAGCGGAACACAAGGCTTCTATGAATATCTCAATTTCAGTGGCGGCCTCTACTCCGACCCAATTACGGATAACGGACAGTTAGACTATATCCTCGGGCCACTCAATGAAAAACGACTGCCTACTTACCATCGTCTCGATTTCAGCTTGAAGAAAACCTTTGTCCTCAGCAAAAACTCCAATCTGGAAGTCACTGCCAGCGCCATCAACATCTACAACCGCGAAAACATCTTCTACATAGATCGTATTCGCGACCAGCGCGTCAATCAGCTGCCCTTCCTGCCATCTTTAGGAGCCAGCATGACATTTTAATAGTGAACATATGATGGCTTTGTGTACTTTTATAGAGCCATGACAAAGGAAACATCCACCAATAGAACCAACATCCAGTTTAACTGGCTGGTGATTCTATTGCTGTTGCCGCTCACTTTTGCGGTTTGTTTATGGCAACATTTCAACGGACTCTACGGACAAGAACCGCACGAGATCCAACGATACATGCAGAATCTGTTTGCCTTTCTTACGGGAGGACCTGCACCAGCAGCACAAACTATTCCTGTAATTTACCCACTCGCCGGCTCCATATTCAACCTTTTCATTCCAACACTCTACACACTTCAATTTGTCAACTTAGTCGCCGCAGGATTCTGCTACATCAGTTTTTGCAGATTACTTAACCTCATGTATCCGGAAGGAACACAACGACAACGATTCGCCTTCCTGATTTTATTTTTAAGTCCCTTCTACTTCCGAGCAGCAGTATCCGGATTAGCCGATATGCTCAGCATGGCCTTTGTAGTGAGCTCCCTCCTCGAATGCTACCGTTGGAACAAAACGAAGAGCAGCACCTCCCTCATTCTCGCACTCGGAGCCGGACTGCTTGCGTTACAAACACGCTACTCCACCGGACTATTATTGATTCCACTGCTGCCGATGTTATGGACAGCCATGCGCAGCCGTTTATCGCTTTTTCTCATCCTTATTTTCACCATCCTCATCACCTTAACACCCAGCATCTTTTTAAAAGGTCAGGACGGACTCGACTTCCTGCTTCATCCCTGGTTGTTTGACTGGTCGCCGCTCAATCTGTTCCGCAGTGCCTTCGATGCAGCAGGAAACAAAGTAAGTTACACCTTACCCAATGCGCTTTATCTGTTTAGTTTATTGCTACATCCCGGATTCTGCATTATCGGAATTGTATTCATCATTTACAGCATCAGCACACGAGTAGCACTACCTTTCAACTGGAACATCGGACTCGGATTGTTTCTACTATTTATCGGAGGCTTACCTGTACAGGACTTACGACTTCTACTACCCGCCTTCCCCATTGCATTACTTGCACTTTATCCGGCCTATGAAAAACTCATCTACAAACTACCCTCCCGTAACCAGCGCGTAATTGCGTATATACTAGCCGTTATAGTACAGGTTGGATTATCCGTCAGAGTATTAAAACCGGTTTACAACTACCAACAGGAAGAATATCAAATTGCAGAATCCCTCAAAAAACTTCCAGCCGGTACACTCAACACATTCGCCATTGATGGTGCACTAAGAACTTACAATGTGCCACAAGAAATAGTAAACATGTGGAGCACGGCTAGTCCATTATTCAATGCCGGCGACCTCCTGCTTTACAACCCTCAGCGTTTCAACATCCAATACCCCGAATCAGAACCCGTAAAAACTTTCCAGCGACTACGCCGAACGGGACGACTCATGTTTGTTGCCTCCTACAATAATGGCTGGGAGCTATATCGGATAAAAAACTAACGTAAAAGCACCGTTCACCGAGGTGAAACAAATACTCCATCCAGCCGTATAAACGGGGTTGATGGATAGATTAAATCAATACAGCACTGCCTTTATACCACAGGTTGCTTACCGCTTT